>JABIHN010000062.1 GCA_018649625.1 Fidelibacterota bacterium
AATAAACAGTCTAATATTTTATTTTTTTACAAGTAGGGTTAGATTTAACAAAATGAAGCCAATTCGATTTCACTCATGGAATGTTTCACCGGATGAAGCATCAGCGATTCAACTGAATCTTAGGGATAAGGTTGTGATTAAACCTTTATTGGATGATATCCGTTTGGTTGCGGGTACATCTATTATAATTGATCCTGGCGCAGAAACTATTCATGCGACATTTGTTGTATTGCGATTTCCAGACTTGGAATTGGTAGAGCGCCATGGGATATCGGAAAAGATTTTATTTCCTTATGTTCGCGGATTACTTGCATTTCGAGAAGGTCCGTCAATTATGAAATTGATGAAACGAGTCGTACATAAACCAGATGTTGTATTATTTCACTCGCATGGCTTGGCTCACCCTCGACGATTCGGGCTTGCTACTCATTTAGGTGTATTATTTGATATCCCGTCTATAGGCGTAGCAGATCGAGTTTTAATTGGCACCCATGATTATATTGATTCTGAAAAGGGTCATCATGCACCGTTGATGTACAATGGAGACGAAATCGGATTAGTATTGAGGACAAAAAGTGACGTAAATCCCGTTGTTATATCTGTGGGACATAAGGTTGATTTATTTACAACCATGGAATTTACATTAGAGAGCGTTACTGGTTATCGACAGCCAGAACCCATCCGGCAAGCACATTTAGCTGCGATTGCACAAGGAAATGGAGAAGAAATTGATATCGATGTGGGAGGAAACCAAACGTCTTTATTTTAACTATCCTAGATAAAGCAGTTTAATAATAAGTTTTTTCTTACTGTTAAGTTTTTATAATTTGATATGCCTATTATTCACCACAAGTTGTTTCTAAAAGCATGGCACACACTAAGTATGGGTCCATATTTGCTGATGGTCGTCGATCTTCAAGGTATCCATATCCATCGTTTGCGGTTTGCATAGGAATACGAATTGATGCACCTCGGTCACTAACGCCATATCGAAAATCATGAATGCTACATGTTTCATGAAGCCCTGTGAGGCGTTCTTCATTATGCGCTCCATACATCACAATATGTTCTTCATGTTTTTCTTTAAGTTTTTCACAAGCTGTTTCTATAATTTTTATACCACCATCTTTACGCATCGCTTTTGTGCTGAAATTTGTATGTGCGCCCGCGCCATTCCAATCACCAGAAACTGGTTTTGGGTGAAGGGTTGCGCTTACGCCATAATCTTCTGCGATGCGATATAATAGATAACGAGCTAGCCAAACCTGGTCTCCAGCTTCTAATGTGCCAATAGGTCCAATTTGAAATTCCCATTGCCCTGGCATGACTTCCGCATTGATTCCTGATATTTCCAATCCAGCCTTAATGCAGGCATCTAAATGGTCTTCGACAATATCTCGTCCAAAAACCTCATCAGCGCCAACCCCGCAATAAAAAGGACCTTGGGGAGCGGGATACCCGCCTTCTGGCCACCCCAGGGGTGATCGTCCTTGGAAAAAAGTATATTCTTGCTCAATGCCAAACCAAGCATCCTCGGAGGCGAATTTTTCAGCTACGACTTTACAAGCAGCTCTCTTATTTGTTATATGAGGTGTTCCGTCAGCTTTCATAACTTCGCACATAACCAATATACTATCACCACCTCGAACGGGGTCAGGTACAAAACACACAGGTTTTAGCAAACAGTCGCTATCTGATCCTTCTGCTTGCATAGTGCTTGAGCCATCAAACCCCCAATCGGGTATTTGGCTGATGGATTCAATTGGGCCATCAATGATTTTTGTTTTTGATCTTAATTTTTGGGTTGGTAAATGGCCATCAATCCAAATGTATTCAATTTTTATTTTACTCATGGGTCATATTCCTTGGTTTGGGTTAGGTTTTTTCGTTTGGGATTGGAATGACCATTCCCGTTTTGTAGGTTGATAAAATGATTTGAGTTTCTGTTCGTATAACACCAGGCCAACTTTGAATTTTTCTTAATAAGTCTTCAAGTGTTTTCGAGTTTTTTGTATTAATTAAAAGGGTGTGGGAGCCTGCGCCAGTAGTGGAAAAGCACTGGACCACTTCGGTAGTTTTATGGGCTTCGGCAGTAACATCCTTATAGTGCTGAGATGAATCTGAAAAAATTGTAATAATTGCTGCTACATCCAGTCCCACAGACTTTGGATCAACCACGGCTTGAAATCTTTTAATAATGCCGCTTTCTTGCAATTTTCGAATTCTCTCTGTAACAGTTGGAATGGAAACATTAATTTTATCAGCTATGTTGCTTGCCGACTCCCGACCGTCTCTTTGAAGCACGTTTAATATTTTTTTGTCTGTTATATCAAGTTTCATTGTTTTGTTTGAATTGTGTTAACTGAAAATATTTAATAATTATCGCATAAAACAAGTGTTATTTAAAGAAAAATTAAAAAAATATTAAAATAGTAAGAAAAAAACATTAAATAGTTAATTATATGAAAACTACATAAACGGTTTAGTGTTTCATTTTACAGTCGTACTTTATCTATATTTATTATTAGGAGAAATGATGTCCGAATTCATCTTGTACCACAACCCTAGGTGAGGGAAAAGTCGCGGGGCCGTGTCGCTCCTTGAAGAAAATGGTGTGGAATTCACCAAAGTTGAATATTTAAAAGCTCCTTTAAGTAAGCATGAAATTCTATCTTTATCTAAAAAGCTAGGCATAGCTCCGAGTGGATTCGTTCGAAAAAATGAATCCGATTTCAAAGAGAATGATTTTGAAAATATTTTGAATGATGACGTAGCGTTGGCGCAGGCGATTGAACAGTTTCCGAAAATCATGGAGCGACCTATCGCTGTTAGGGGAGAAAGAGCCGTTATTGGTAGACCGGTTGAAAATGTGCTAACAATAATTAAATGACAGGAAATGTCTTATGACGAAAATAATTAGCGCACTATGTGTTTTGTTGGTGCTTGGGTGTGAGCCATTTGTAACAGAATTTTCTGATTCGTCTGATGCTATCATGTACGAAGCGAACCATAAAACAAGTGCTTCCTATAATGGAGGGGTTTTTACGGTTGTTACTTGGAATATTCGTTTTGGTATTGCGAGGTTCCCATTCTTTGGTGATTCTTGTGGAGATGGCGTGGTATTAGATGATGATGCTATTGAAAAAAACATGGCGGCCATTGCAGATTCTTTAAATAGGATGAATGCAGATATTGTGCTTTTGCAAGAAGTGGACGTGTCTTCTAAGCGCACTGGATATTTAAACCAGGTGCAATACCTTTTAGACAACACGAACTTGAATTACGCTTGCTATGCATCAATGTGGAAGGCGGATTTTATTCCCAGTGATGGCATTGGACGTATTGATGCTGGGAACGCTATTTTGTCCAAATATGAACTAACGGATGCAGAGAGAATTCAGCTTCGCCTACGTACGGACCAAGATGGATTAACCCAATATTTTTATCTACGGCGCAATCTTGTAAAAGCAAAAATTCCCGCTTTATCGCAAGGGGAAAAGAATTTATTTGCGGTGAATATCCATGCCACAGCTTTTGCCACAGATGATACAAAACAAAAGCATATTGATACTTATTTGGAAACTTTATCTGAGATACATACATCTGGAAATATATTTGTAACCGGTGGTGATTTGAATTCTGTTCCACCAGGATCTATTACGGATTTTTGTTTGAGCGATATGTGCGAAGATGAAGATTATCATACTCAAAGCGCGGAAGAATATCATAAAGAAGGAAGTTATTTTGAAAACTTTGATGGTGAGCCCGATATTCTTACTCCTTTGTATGATTCGTATGCCGCCGCTATTAGCAGTGTTGATGCGAATCTCACCGTCCATTTTACTCACGGTCCTAGTTCCAGTTATGAAATCAATAATATTAAATACGATCGAAAATTGGATTATTTATTTACCAATCACCAGTGGGTAGATGGCCTATCTCAAACACATCAAGGCGCGTGGGAATTAAGCGACCATTTGCCTGTGAGTGCGGTTTTTTCAGTTGAAGGGATTAGGTGACGCGATGAAGCGAATTATTATATTTGCAATATTCGCAGGAATATTGTTTTCTGAAACTCGAAATTGGGAATCTCATTCAGCGCATTTAATACCGGAAAAAAGATGGGAGATGGGAGTATTTCAACCTTTTAGGTATGGGTATTCTGAAAGCACGGAATACAGTGTTTATCCGTTATGTTTTTTTGTAATGCCTAATTTTTCTATTAAAAAACCGCAAAATAATTTTGCTGGATATACATCGGCAATCCGATATAAAATGGTTTACCCTACGCCATTTTTAAATATGATTGCTAAGGAAGGAAAGTTTGGTTTGATTTCACCCGAGTTTCAAATGCCACCGATGTTAGGTTTATCCGCAACTTGGCTTATGTCAAAAAATATAAACGGAGCAAGCTTAACGCTTAATGGAGGGTTAGATCTCGGAATTGTTTTCGGTGATTTAGATATTCGGTCATCGCTTGACCTTCCATTGGTCTATCATAGATTAGGTATCTATTATAATAAATGGGGAATTCATACCGGGGTAGATATCCAGAAAAGCATGACAAAGAAAATATCTATCCTAGCTGATTTTGATTTGCGGTTATTACCGGGTTATAATGGAAATTATTCTATAGAGCATAAGCTATTAGTGGTTTGGAATAAATCTGAAAACTTTCGCATCATGACTGGGTATAAATTTGTTATGGGTGAATACCCCTACGGTCCAGATATGCAATTATTACCCTATTTACCTATGGTAGAAACTTGGGTACCTATTATTGAGTTTCAGTGGGCTAAATATAAACGATAAATTGGTCTTGTTTTATTTGTAAACTACGTTTAGGTTCCGTTCGATTATTTATGGGATGAGGGAACGGTGTATGCCGATTCTCTTGGTAGATATAACGTCTTGGGTTAATATATAAGAACAGGGTTTATGTTTACGGATTCCATAATAACACTTACACACAAAACTCTTTAATGGAGGCTATATTATGAAGCGAATTTCGCAATTAGTTACCTTGGTTGCTCTCATGTCTTTTACATGGGCACAAACTACAGGTAAAATTAGCGGGACAGTTTCTTCAAGCGATGGTCAAACTCTCGCAGGTGCCAATGTAATAATTGACGGTACTTCAATGGGTGCGGCTACGGATGCAAATGGTAAATATAATATTCTTAATGTAACCGCTGGCACATATTCTGTGACAGTGAATTACATTGGATATAAAAATACTACAGTGTCGAATGTTCAGGTGAAAAGTGGTTTAACAACCCCAATGAACTTCGCCCTTGAATCATCTGTGATTGCTGGAGAAGCGGTAACAATTGTTGGAACTAAACGCTTGGTTGAGCCAAGCGCAACAAACTCTGTACGTATTGTTGGTTCTGATGAAATTATGAATTCAGCTACTCGGAGCGTAACGGGTTTGTTAGAAATGCAAGCTGGTGTTACAATTACCAATGGTGATTTACACATTCGTGGAAGTCGCGAAGAAGAAGTTGCATATACAATTGATGGTGCAGATATTAAAGATGTTGTAAATAGTGGTCGTATGGCATCGGCTATTCCAGAAGCGCTTTCGGAAATCGCTGTTGAGGCAGGTGGGTATGGTGCTCATATTGGTGGCGCAAATTCGGGTGTGGTTCGTCAGACTCTTAGAACAGGAAACTCAAGCTTGGGTGGGTCTGTTCGATATGAATCTGGTGACTATGGCCATACCGATATCACGGGGACCATTAGTGGCCCTGCGGGTCCATTAAAGTTTTTTGCAGCAGTACGTCAAACACATACAGACGATCATTCTCCTGCTTTTTATTCAGATTTCGCAATTAATGATGGAGCACCTCTAGCAAGTTACCAGTCAGGTCTAACTGCAGACGGTGATGAAATTTCAGTTGTCTTTAATGGCGACAGTGAAGGCATTGCACACAGATCTCAAGACGATTTAGATATTAATGCAACCGCAACCTTAGATTTAGGTGCGTTAAGTATTCGTTATTCATTGGTGAATAATGCTTCTACTTGGGAAAGCAACACGCTCCCTATCCGAAACATGTTTAACACAGAACGTCAATCGGTTGCTGAAAGAAATTTTATGTCAAACGGTCTCCGTATGAATTATTTCTTAAATCAGAATTTTTTAATTACGGGTGGTTTTTCAAATGTCCAACGTGATTATGAATCTTATGACGGACTTTTCGGTAAGCCGGGAAGTTTCACAGACGCAATGAGTTGGGGTGATTCTTCTGCTGTTGTAAGTCAGTATGGAAATGATGCAGATGCAGTTGGTGCGGGTTGGGCTAATGCCTATACAGACCCCGAGGAATACTACGTTGGTTTGTTTCGTTTTACACGTCCAGGTGAAATTGCAACAGGATGGAATAAGAACAACCGTTCTACTACAGCATTTGATGTAAGTGCCACTATTCAAAAAGGTGACCATGAAATTAGAGCTGGGTTCGAACGTAAAGATTATTCTTATAGTAAATATGAGTTAAGCACAGGTGCTATTAAGAATATTAATACCGGTATCGCTGCTGGTACATATGATAGAGATGCGCTTAATGCTGATGATGATGCTCTTGTTGAAGCAATGCAGCTTTATAATCGAAATGGAAATATTGGATATGATGATTTTGCCGGTGAAGTTACTGATGGCCTAGATGCGCCACGTCATCCTTATCAGCAATCTTTTTATGTGAATGATAAATATGAAGCAGGTGACGTTGTTGTAAGCGCAGGCGTTCGTGTTGATCAATTCAATATGGACGATTGGCAAATGGCGGATCCAACAAACCCGCCTTGGGATGAATCAAATCAAGGTGTCCAAGATGGTGGAATGAAAGATTCGGAAACTAAGACAAGTGTACAGCCTCGTTTAGGTTTGGCTTTCCCAGTATCTGATAAAACAGTATTCCATTTGCAGTATGGTCGTTATGCTCAGATGCCTGAGTTACGTCGTCCATGGGCTTCTACGAGATATATGCATCTTGTATGGGGTGGTCAAAATTACACACCTGATCCAATGGGATTTAATTTAGATCCAATTGAAACAACTCAGTACGAAGTTGGTTTTAGCTATCAGTTTATGCCAGATGCAGCATTTGATATGACTGCGTTTGCTAAAAACACTACAGGTCAGATTGTTATTGCAAAGTTAGAAGAAATTGATCCTTTACAAGAAGGATACAATGGTGCTGAAGCAGAAGGTCCTTATTATGTGAATGGTGATTTTACCACAGTAAATGGTTTAGAATTCACACTTCGCACACGTCGTATCGGTAGATTGCAAACTTATACGTCTTATACGTGGACGGATGCTCGTGGAATCAACACAGATCCTAATACGTCTGCTGGTAACTTAGCACAGGATAAATTATCTGCACCGCCTAAAATGATTATGCCTCTTTATTATGAAAACAGACATCGTCTAAATATTTCAGCAGATTTTCGTTTTGGTAAAAACGATGGTATGTTGAATGGCTTAGGTGTTAACGTTCAGTATAAAATAAATAGTGGTCATCCATACACATTAAGTGATGGTGGTATGGGTCAACGTTCAGCGGATGCAGGTGCATTGCTAAGTGATGCTCGTGCTCGTGAACCACAAGAACCTATTGGTCAGTCTACTACACCTTGGCAGAGTCGCGTTAATTTAAAGGTGGATTACAAACTAAAGGTTGCTTCTTATGAAGTTAGCTTGTTTGGTTACATTGAAAACTTGTTCAATACTCAGAATGTAATCAATGTTTATTCTCGCTCTGGGAATGCATATGATGATGGTTTCTTAACTGATCCATTATTAAGTAGTGAACTTGTTGCTGCGAATGGTGCTACGTATGTTGAGCTCTATGAAAATGTTAATCTTGCTAATCGTCAGCATTATGTTGATGATTTTAGTCAAGATCTTTTCGGTACACCAAAATCAGTACGATTTGGTGTGAGCGTAGGCTTCTAACTGAAACCATGAATATTAATAAAAAAGGTACAAATACCATGAAGTTAAGAAAAATTCAGACTTTACTTATTGGGGCTAGTGTGCTTCTTGTTTCTTTGTTTGGCCGATCTCTTTCGACATCGGTTGCTAAAGGTACGGGAGCTGCTGACGGGAATACCCTCCCTAGTTATTCAGTCATAAATATTAACAATATGGCCTATTGGATGAAGAAAAGTTCCGCTGGAACCACTTCTGGAAGTCCAAATGGCACACAAGCCGACTACCCAATTGGTACAGGCGGCTTAGTGTACGAAGATGGTTTCCTTTGGGGAGCTAAAGTTGCTGATGCCGGACAAGAAGCTTATCGTGTTCGAGTTGGTGGAACTACTTACTATGCTGGTCTCCACGCAGGTTACGTAAAGTATAATGCTGCTGGTGAAGTTGTAGGTGTTACAGATCCTGCTGATCACGGTGTTTGGCGTGTTCGTCCTGATTGGGAGACAACAGATTTAATTACTGATGCAGCTAACTACTGGTCAGTAGAAGAACCAACAGCAGAGGAAATTGCTGCCATTAGAGAAGACTATGAGTATAGTTGGAATAATTGGCCGGCAGAATTAGGCGCACCTTATGAAGACGTAAATGGTGATGGTGCATTTAATCTTTCTGATGGAGACATTCCAGGATATCCTGGTGCAGATCAAACTCTTTGGGTTATTGCAAATGATATTCCTTATATCGTTGATTCAGAAGGTACTGTAGTTGATACGCAGATTGTTGCAGAAAATGTATATGGTGCTCCTCCAGTTGGTATTGAATTACAAGTTACTATGTGGGCCTATGCCTTTGGTGCAAGCGACCCATTGGGAAATGTAATTTTCAAAAAAGCTGAAATGAAATACACAGGTCTTCCTGTTTCTCATGAGTACTATAGTGCAGATGCAAAGTTAGATACCATGTATTTCACTCAGTGGTCTGATCCAGATCTTGGTACATACACTGATGATTATGTTGGTTGTGATATTGATCTTTCATTTGGATATGTCTATAACGGAAATCGTTTAGATGGTGTTTATAATGGTATTTTTGATCTAGCAGTTCCAGCGGGGGGATATGACTTCCTTCAAGGTCCTGTAGATAATTTGGATATTGATGGTGATGGTGATACAGAAGAATATCTTCCGATGACAGCTTTCACATATTTTGGTGCTGGTTCGGCCATTAGTGATCCTGATCTTTCTTCATACAATGGAACATTACAGTTTTTTAATTTGATGGAAGGATATTTACCAAGACCTGAGTATCCAACTCAAATTCCATGGACGGATCCTTCTACTGGCGAAGCAACTAACTTTGCTTTATCTGGTGATCCCGTATCAGGTTCAGGCTGGATTGACGGTGTACAATTACCACCTGGTGATCGTCGTCTCGTTATGTCCAGTGGACCTTATGAAATGGGCCTTGGTGCTACGGCTGAAGTTGTATTGGCTTTAGCTGCTGGAACGGGTAATGACGCTGTGTCATCTGTTTCGGTTGCTAAGTATGTTGATACATATGCACAGTATGCTTACGACAATGACTTTAGTCTTCCGTCTGCTCCTTCTAAGCCATCAGCTAATACTGTAGAATTAGATGGTTCAATTGTTCTTGATTGGGGATCTGATGAAGCAGCTGTTGATGCAACAGAAGGTGTTGTCAGCGAAGGATTTGAATTTGAAGGTTACAACGTTTATCAGCTACCTAGTGCAGGTTCACCTTTAACTGAAGGTGTGAAAGTTGCAACGTTTGATAAAATTAATCTTATTCAAAATATTTTGGATAATGATATAGATCCTTTAACAGGTTTAGTGGTTTTAGTTCCTAAACAAACTGGAACTGACGCTGGTGTTCAACGCTATTTTGACACAGACTATGATGAACTTCGTGGTCGCCCAATGTCAAATGGTGTTACGTATTATTTTGCTATAACGGCATACAGTTTTCTTGCTGATAATGAAGGGAGTCCATTTAAAACTTTAGAGTCTCCTTCAACAGTTGTGTCAGTTACGCCTCATGCTTCAAACCCAGGTTTTACTGCTGGTGATGAATATGGTGGCGCAGTAACAGTCACCCATACAGGAACTGCAAATGCATCAGTAAGTGTAAGCGTTGTTAATCCAAATGAATTAACAGGTGATAGTTATAAAGTATTTTTTACCGAACAACTTTACTATTTAGACCTTGCTGGAGTTTGGCATACATCTAATCCTGATGGTGTTGGTAAAACAACTGACATGACAGGATCCAGCGTCGCGGGTTTTGCTGAAACATCTTATGATGTTGGAACAATTGACTTGGTTTTTCAGGTTGATGTTGTTTCTCCGGATTATAATTACGCAGATGGTGTTCTATTAACATTTCCAGAAGGAACTGTTATTAATAACGCTTATGAATCATCTGATGGTGTTACTGCTCTTATTTCAGATACAGAAGTAATGTTTGGAGATAATTCATTATCGACAGGCGGTTATTTCTCCGGTGGACAAGTTGTATATGTCAATATTAATACTCCAGCGGATTTCCCAAGTACGGCTCTTGAAGTCGGATATGTTGTTTATGATGATGGTTGGGCACAAGCTTTTTGTGTAGATAACTGTGCAACATGTGATGCTTATGGAATTGGTAATGGCTGTGATAGTGACGGTAATTGGTCTGCAGATTCAGTTTATACAGTTCTTGTAAATGGTACAGGATCAACATCAATTGATTCTTTAGCTTATTTTATTCAGACTGAGCAACATTGGAACTTAACAAATACAACTGATAATGTAGTTTTGCTTGAAAAGCAAACTTTTGTTGGTGGTGTAGATGTTACTGATGGCTATGCTGTTGATAATGCTTCGGCCTTACAGTATAATACTTTAGCTGCTGAAACAGTTGAAGGATTTACTGTTAATGTAAATGGTGGATATGAATCACCAAACGATGCTTATGAACGTGAAGCAATTGGAGACGGGTCATATGATATTAATTCATATCTTGCTTCAGGCTGGGCTGCAAGTGCAAAAGCAATTGACGCTTGGGGTGCTGGACATACAGAAGTAGATTATCTTCAGAGAGATGTTGAAGTACGCTTTACAGGTGTCTATGGCACTCCTTTTGAAATGAGTGGAGGCGGAATTTACGTCCCCGTTGAGTCAGGTGGTTCTATGGCATGGTTTGAAGATGCACGTGTAGGTGATATGGGAACGCATCCTGAAAATCCAAACCCGGGTTCTACTGATCCTTTCCGTATCCGAATTCCCTTTGAAGTATGGGATATGGAACATCCAAGCGGTGAACCGCGCCAGATAGATATTTTAATCTACGATCGACTACAAGCGTATGATGGAAGTGCAGACAGTGTCTGGGCTTTCAATCCATATAATCGTATGTACACTCACTTTATTTTAGAAGATCATGCGGCTTCTGATGCTGCTGCTACATTTTCCCAAGACAGTTTAACATGGAATGTTGTTTGGTGGACTACAGATTGGGTCAATGGCGATATTGTGAAATTCAAATATGCAAATCCAATTCAATTAGGATCTGATGAATTTACATGGAGTACAACTAAAAGCTCTACAGCGTCTTCTAACGATTTAACCAGTGTAAGCGTTTATCCAAACCCTTACTATGGTTTTCATGAGTTAGAAACAAGTCGTTCTGACAAATATGTATCCTTCAATAATTTACCGCCACAGGCTACCCTAAGTATTTATACGTTAGGTGGAACCTTTGTTCGGAAGATTGAAAAAGATGATACAGGTCAGTTTGTCCAATGGGATTTAACGAACCAGTACGACTATCCAGTCGCTAGTGGACTTTATATAATTCATATAAAGTCTGGTAGTGAAGAAAAAATCATGAAACTTGCACTCGTTCAAGAAACGCAAGTGCTTAAGTACTATTAATCAACACGATCGTGGAGAACAAAATGAAAAAAATCATTACTACGACTCTCGCAGTCATCGTTCTTAGTTCCATAGTCCTTGGGCAGGGGTCAAGAATGGGGTCAGCGTCTTCGACCCAACTACAGGTTGTTCCTGGAGCTCGTTACCTAGCAGGTGGCGGCGCAGCAGCAACAGCAGTTGGATTAGATGCGACTTTTTGGAACCCAGCTGGGTTGGCTCGGAGCGAAAATTCAATTGATGCAATTTTCTCAAACAGAGAATATATTGCTGGCATCACTAATAACTTCTTTGGGGTATCTACTGATTTAGGTGGCCTTGGAAGATTCGCGCTAACAGCGCGTACATTTGATGTGGGTGATATTAATGAAACAACCGTTTATCAACCCGATGGAACTGGCCAGGTATTTACGCCGAGCTTTTCTATTTTGGGTGCATCTGTATCTAAAAACCTTTCAGATAATACAAGTGTTGGCATTAATGCTAATCTTATTCGCGAAAGTTTTGGCCGTGTATCTGCAACCGGTCTCGCCTTTGATTTAGGTGTACAATACAGTGGGTTGTTTTTAGACGATCTGGATGTAGGATTTGTATTAAAAAACTTTGGTCAGCCGGTTAAGTATACTGGTGAAGGTCTAGGAGTTTTGGCTACTGCTGTTGACTCAGATCGTCCTTTAGAATACTATAAGATTGACGCAGCTGCATTTGACTTGCCATTCTCATTTGATATGGCAGTAGCATATTCATTAGCAGGTGTTGACTTGGGTTTAACCTATACTAGTAATTATTATGCAACTGATGAAATCCGTTTTGGCGCATCTTATGATGTTGCTGGAATGGCAACAGTTTCATTGGGATATCAACAATCTGGTGTAGCGCAAGATTCAGATGTTGATTGGTATGAAAATCCTTTTGATGGTGTTTCTTTTGGCGGTTCTTTGAATCTACAAAAACTCATCGGTATGAATATGTCGGTTGATTATGCTTTAATGCCTGCGGGTGTTTTTGGTAACAATCAAGTTATTGCATTGAGAATGGGTTTATAATATAATCTAGATATAATTCTATAAAAAAAGGGCAGATTTATCTGCCCTTTTTTTATATCTAAAATATATATTAATTTTTATTTAAAAATATGTTTCAACATATTGTAGAGCTCTGGATTGGATACGTCTTTTCCTAAATAAATTTCATCCTTTCCTGTTTGTAAGATTAATTCCCAATGTAAATGTGCTCCACTTTTTAATCCTAATGTGCTTTCCCGCATTCCAGAATTTCCAGATTTCCCTAAGGCCGAACCAGCTTTTAATATAGCCCCGGGAATTATATTTTCATTTATATGTGAAAGATGGGCGTAAATACTAATAACACGAAATCCGGATATTAAATTGAACCCATGATCTATAAATATAGCACGCCCTAATAAAATACTATTAAAAATATCGGATGGCGTGTTCCCAACTTTAGTTGTCGCATCTAACATGTTTTCTCTAAATTTTGCGGGAACTTCTTTATAGTTTTTATCAGCTCTTACAACCACTCCATCAGCTACAGCTCTAACGGGTGTACCCCAGTTTGCAAAAAAATCTATTCCACGATGAGTTCCATTTCTATAATCTCGCGGTGCATTGGGCAGTCGCATACTGCGTTTAGGGACATTTACATTTTTACAGGGAAGAACGAGCTTTAATGAATCCACCCATTCAGTTTTAAATGTAGTGAGTGTATCCATTTTACTTTTTATAATATTTATAGAAGAAATAACATTCAATATGGAGTTATTAGGATTTTCAACAGGTTGACTAAATAGTGTTACCCCAAAAAACAGAAAAGGGAAATAGGGTTTCATATCATTTGAGATAAAAGATGATCTATGCCTGCTGAACATGCTTTAATAGGTTGGTCGGAAAATGACTTTATTGAATTTCCGACCATGATTGATTCTGATTCGGTCGTACCAAAAGAAAATGGTTCTTCAAAAAAAATGATAGATGTTGGAAGTTGTATCAAATTTATTGTTTCAACAATAGACCAATCATATTTTGCCCAAGAAGTTGGAATGATAATTAATCCGTCAGCCCAAGTTCTATTTCTTTGTAAAAAATTAATCGCTTGAAATTGTTTATGAGTTTGTAAGAACTTGAGACTTACATTATTTCCTTTAATATGATTTCTAATTGATTTATTCAATTTGTCTAATGTAAGTCGCTCATTTTTATTAGAAGATTTTAATCCTAATAAGTTGAGATTGGGTCCTTGTAAAATTAAAATATTCATCGCAGAGGAATTAAGTGGCCCAAAATATACCCAATGATAATTCCAATCAAAAGACCAAGAGTTACAATCCTGCTTTTTGCTAATTCTGTGGCATATCCTTTTTTGATTGCTACTCCAGATACTACATATCCCATGGCATTTAAGAACCAAAACACAGGAATTGATATTGCCTTTATTATAAGCGGGCCAATAAATGGAATCATTCCAACCAAGGCCCCGAGCCCAACAAATATTTGAGTGAATATGCTTACTACAAAAGTGACAAATAATATAATTTTCTTATCAATGCCAAAATAAAGCGCAACACCGATAATCGTAATGGCCAAAATCCATCCAAAAATTTGTTTACGATAAATTTTAATAAATGAAGATAAAGATTTCATATAGAATTGATTGTCAGCCTGTATGGTTTTGGGGCAGAATAAATATTTCTAAAGTTTTCCAATAGAATAACACAGGAATATAAATAAAAAAAATGGATTGAACTGTTATTCATTGATAGTGGCTATAACAGGAAATAGAGTTGTTTTTAATTGTGCCTTGATAATTTTTTTTGGTAGCGCTCGTGAGACCCACATTTCTTTTACTGTATCTTCTGAAATCATTTGTGCTAAAAAGTAATCTGTTTGCTTTTCTATTTTTCTTGATGTATCATTTATTTTAATATCTAGTCTGTAATGATCACACAAAGTTGAATCTTTCCCATTCCACGTATTGGATGAATCAGCCCAAACAAACCTTGCTTGTCCTAAAAGGCCTTCTTGTTCATAATTAAACCATTTAGAATCGAGTTTATCATAAGACCTTGATTGTACCATTGCTAAGAGTGTAAAAATTGTATGGATGGGTTTTGGAGTTTCAATTAGTGTGTTTTCGTCATAAGCGAGAAATCCAAGAAAGTCCATTTTGGCGGAGATATTTTGAGTGAATTCACCTTGCTTAATGCGCTTGTTCCAACTTTTTAAAGCAAAGGAATTCGAATCATATTGAGCTATATATACATTGTTTACGGGCCAAATTAAATCAAATAAGCCACGGTTTTGTGTTTTGAATTCAATCATACCAGAATCATGAACCGTTTGCTCTACGTCTGCAGCTAAAACCCCAAGAATTTTAACAGTGTAAGACTGTCCCCAAGAGGTCGTTAGGAATAAAAGGAAGGGAAAAAGTTTTTTCATGTTTTCCAGGTAAAACGGTTTTGAACTCCTAACAGTCCTATGATTGGAATATAGAAAGGCTGAACAAAGGCCCATAAGCTATATACAGCAGGATTAATTTTTGTTTCGAACAGTCTTCCCCCTAAATAAATTACTAAGCCTTCTAAGATGAATTTCATCGAAAAAATAAAAACCCACTCTTTCCCAAATAGAAATGAAATCAATAAGAATAAATTGCATAAAAATGCTGATAAAAGAAATACAAAGAAAAGGGGGTTTTGTTGAGAATTTACCTTTGAATTAGAAGACCAGCGAACGCGTTGATTTAAAAAATCAGCAATGGTTACCAATGCATCAGTTGTTACAAATGAATTAGGATCAATATTTATTTCGCCACCAGTTAATTTGGAAATAGATTGCACAAGATACATATCGTCGCCAGATGGTCGATCTTTTACTGGATTAAACCCATCGATGGATTCAAAATTAGTTTTTGTATATGCAAGGTTTTGACCTGTTCCAGACCAAAATTTACCCCACCCACCCGCACCAGCATTGGCAGAAATTATACCAAGAAAATCAACCATTTGATATTGTTCAAAAAATGATTTCCCAGCAACCTTTGAATATCCGATTGAAATAATATCATTTTTCATCACACGGTAAGCCATGCTTGAAACCCAAAACTTGCCAACCCTACAATCTGCGTCAGTGGATACAATCACATCCCCTTTTGCTCCTTTAATTCCCATGGTTAACGCATGTTTTTTTGGTGTCATTTCATCGGATTTTTCTTCGATTTGGATGTGGTTAATAAAAGCAAAATTATCAGATGCATCCGATAAAATTTTTTGTGTTAGATCGGTTGATCGATCATTAACAATAATAACTTCTAATTTATCTAAAGGATATTCTTGATTGATTAAATCCTGAATTAAATCAGGAAGGTTTTTTTCTTCATTTCTAGCAGCAATCACCACAGATACAAACGGTGCATCTTCACTCGTTTCAATGGGGTGTTCATTATGTTGAAATAATCCTACAATAATAAATAAAACAAATGTCAGATATAGAACAGCACTAAAAATTAAAAGAATAGACATAAATTAGAGAGCTAAAAAGTATCCAGCAATCATGAAATAAAGAAAGACACCTAAAATGTCAACGCTGGTAGTTACAAATGGGCCCGTAGCGATTGCAGGATCAATATCTACTTTTCTTAAAAACATAGGTATAAAAGTTCCAACAACGGCGGCAATCAACATTGAACACCATATGCTCAACCCGACGACAACACCCAGCATAGGATCTGCGTCAAAAAACTTGAAATACGCAAATATTCCAAGCATGATTCCATATAGCCCACCCAATATTAACCCAACACGCATTTCTTTGAGAAGTATTTTCATTTCGCTTCCGATTTCAATTCGACCGGTGGCCATCCCTCTAACAATAATTGTAGAAGACTGGGTTCCAATATTTCCGCCCATTCCCATAATCACAGGAATGAAAGCTGCTAAGGCTAACATACTTTGAATCATATGTTCAAATCTTCCGATAATGGTTGCTGCAATAATGCCACCAATCCAAGAAGCGAACAACCAAGGAAGTCGTGCCTTAGCGTTTTCCCAACTGGATTTTAATAAAATTTCGCGATCTTTACCCGCACCAGCCATTCGAAGAAAATCTTCTGTGGCTTCTTCCCGGATTACGTCCACAACGTCATCCACGGTAACAAGACCAAGTAGATGATTGTCAGAATCTAAAACAGGCACAGCTAAATAATTATATTGTGCGACAATTTGTGCAACATCTTCTTGATCAGTTTCGGGTCGAACAGAATGAATCCGTTTGGCCATAATATCTCTTAATAAAGTTTCCGAAGGCGTTGTTGCCAAGGCCCGTAAAGACGCAACACCAACAAGACAATCATCATCATCTGTGATATATAGATAGAATACCATTTCGGCTTCTTCTTGATCTTGAAGAGTTTTGAGTGCATCTCCGCATGATGTATCTTGATAAAGCGTAAAGATGTCTGTGGTCATCATGGCACCGGCTGAATCTTCTGGATAGCCCATGAGTTCTTCAATTTCCTCTTGGTCTTCAGTTTTCAATAAGTCAATAACTGATTGAGCGTGTTCATCTTCCAGCGTTCCTAAAATATAGCTTTGGTCATTTGCGGATGCATGTTGAATAATATGAGATATTCTTTCTGGAGATTCTCTTTCTAGAACATTGGCTATCATGGTGTCATCCAATTCTACAAGAAATTCAGCAGTGCGTTCATTTTCATCCATGATGTTAAAAACTTGAATTTGTTCTTCATCCATAAAGTATCGAAATACAACAGCTAAATCCGCAGGGTGAGTTTTGTGAATTAGTTTTGTAAGATTTGTATGCGCGTGGCGCCGAAGTAAACGACCAAAAGTATCTCGAAGAATGGTGATTTCGTGCTCAAACATTTCTTTTCTCATGGGTTTACCTTTATGCTGTTTATTCCTCGAAATCCAAAGACTACAAATCCTATAGCTAAAACCAAAATCCAGGGAGCGACATGATCATTCCATAGGTAAAATGAATTATCACCAATTTCGGAAAATGAAAATATCAGAGCAAAAGTATTATTCATTCCATGAAGAATAAGTGCCGCTAATACTGAGCCAGTTTTCCAAGATAAAAATCCAAGCATTATGCCTAGAATATATATTTGAACAAACCAAAATGGGTTCATGTGTATTGTGGCGAATAAAAGTGCAGTGATTAGAATGGCTCGAGTAACATCTTTCCAATGTTTTTCTAAAAACTGTTGGAGAAATCCTCGAAATAATAATTCTTCCCCCAACGGTGCAATTACAGCTACCGCAACAAATAACAATATATATCCCAAGAAAGATTCGGGTTGGAGTAGGCCATTCATATCTACGATGTATTCTGGTGCGGGTACAACGAGTTTAACAATCCGATCTAGCTCATCGGAAAGAACAATAAGGCCAATGGAAAATAAAGCAACCATTGATCCTGTTTGAGATGAAATCGGTTTTAGTCGTAATCGTTGAAGAATAGGTTCACGTCTTGAATTCAGAAACCAAAGAAGCGGGACCAGCATAAAGCCTTGCCCAACAATAAAAGAAATGAATGTATAAAATTTCTGAGGGGAGTCAGGATTAGATAAGCCAATTGCTAAAACCATTCCGCCTGCAATAAATGCTGAAAGAATGGATGCCACAACAACGCCGAATGCGGCTCGAATGCTGAACGTATTGTTCATAAGGGTCAGGTTCCTGAATTTTCATTTCGTAAAAGTTACGGCACTCATTTACTGTACGAAATAAAAAATATTACGAAGATAATTTTTCCATGAGTATTGCACCTGCAACTCCTACGTTTAAAGACTCTCCAAATCCTATTTTTTTAATTGAAATTGTAGTGTCAATATTTTGTTCTATTGTAGATGAAAGTCCATGTGCTTCACTGCCAAGAACCAATACAAATCGTTCTGGAGTTTTGAAATGTGAAACATCATTTCCACGTTGGTCTGCACCAATTAAGGTGTGTGAATCTGAAAATTGACTTAATTCAAAGTTGGTGTGAATGGATAAACCAAAATGAGCCCCCATTCCAGCCCGGACTACTTTAGGGTTATATGGATCTACGCAATCAGGCGATAAAGCGATATATGTAAAATTAAACCAAGCAGCCGATCGAAAAAGCGTACCCATGTTACCCGGGTCGGATAATTTATCAAGGTAAAGCCATTTAGTTTGTTTTAAATCGGGTTCAATTTGTTTTGGGGTCTTACAAATTCCAGCGATTCCAGCAGGGGATTTGGTTGTTGAAATTTTTTCGAATTGTTTTGATGAGATTTGTTCAAAGTTTGATTTGGATTGTTCAATTGCTTGAATAAATGATAGGTTTTCATTTTTAAATGAATCAGTATAATATATATTTTCTAATTCAACTCCCAATTCCAAAGCAGATTTAAGTAATCGTTTTCCTTCAATTAAATATTGTTGGTATTCCTTCCGAAATTTCCCCCGTTGAAGAGATTGTATATATTTAAGTTCATTATGAGTCATTTTTGGTAAACTATTTTTCCATTTATAATTGTATAGATTACAGTTGAATTTAAAATTTCCAGAGGATTATGTGATAAAAGTTCTCGATCCAAAACAGTGAAATCCGCATAAAACCCCAGTTCAATTTTCCCTTTTATATCTTCTTCGAATGAGGCATAAGCTGCCCATTCTGTGTAGGACTTTATGGCTTGTTCTAGTGTCATCCGTTCATGTTTTTGCCAACCATTTTTCGGCCAACCTTTTTTATCTTGTCGCGTTACTGCAGCATATATACCAACTAAAGGATCAGGGAATTCTACAGGCGCATCCGACCCAGCTGGAACCACGACACCGGATTTGATAAGTGATTGCCAAGCATAAGCTTCATTTAATCGATGGTTACCAAGGCGTTCATCAGCCCAATACATATCACTAGTACAATGGGTGGATTGCATAGCAGGAATGACATTTAGTTCTTTAAATCGGGGTATATCATCTGGATGGACAATCTGGGCATGTTCGATGCGATTTCTTAAAGAGAAATTTGCCATTTTTTCATAAGAATCTAAAATAGTACGAACCGCTCGATCACCAATTCCATGCGTGTTAGATTGGAATCCCGCCTTACTTAGTTTTTGTACTAAAGATTCATGTTCGTCTGCGGAAATAATAAGTAAACCTTTGTTATTTAGATCATCTGAGTAAGGTTCTAATAAAGCGGCTCCTCGAGATCCTAAAGCACCATCCATATATAATTTAACCGCTTGAACTTTAATAAATGGATTTTCTGTTTCGGGTCCAGATTTTAGAAAATCTTCATAATCATCTGGATTATTATGAAGCATAGTATAGACACGTAATGATAAATCGTTCGAAGAAATCATTTCTTTCATAACTTCAATTTCTTCTTTGGATGTTCCAGCATCGTGAATAGATGTAATTCCCAATGTATTTAACAGTGATTGGGCTTTTTCTAGATATCGACGAATATCTTTTTTTGTTGTTGGCGGAATTTTTGTTTCTATTAATTCCATGGCATTATCAATGAAAATCCCGTTTGGATTTCCGGATTCATCTCGGAGAATTATTCCTCCAGTTATGTCTTCTGTTTGGCTGGAGATACCGGCTAATTTCATTGCCAAACTATTTGCCCATGCTGCATGACCATCAATCCGACGAAAAATTACAGGATGATTTGGTGAAATATTATCTAAGTCAGCAGCAGTTGGATATTCAATAACGGGCCAATCATTCTGATCCCATCCTCGACCGCGGATCCATGTACCTTTTGGTGTGTCTTTTACAGATTTTAAGATTTTATCAAGGACGGCTTCTTTTGATGGTGTGCCCACCAAGTCAACCGCTTCTAGAGACCACCCCAATCCACTAAAATGCATGTGAGCATCTGTGAACCCGGGATAAACCCACCCGCCATGCAAATTTATGCGCTTGCCCGCTTGTACATTCCCACTGGGAAGAAGTTGAGAAATTTTACCATTATTGCAAAGAATTGCATTTATATCTGGTCGGCCATACACATTGCAATTTGTGAAAAGAATGGTTTTGTTTGTTTCGCAGCTAAGATTCAGTGTCATAATAAGGATAAGGGTAATTTTTAACAGTTTAATCATCTAAGAAAATAAATGCTTAGTTTGAATGATTTAAGGAGTTTTATTGAACAAATTCAATGGCGATATTTGGTTTAAATTTATATTACTTAAATGCTCAAAATGTAATAATCGAATTAATTATGATTCTTTATTAAACTTTACATTTAACATCTTTGTAGTCCTTGAGCCCATACTGTAATTTTCTAGTCAATATTTAAGTGAAAAATATATCGTTATGAGCAAAGGATTACCCAACAGAGATACAGACTTTTCCGCATGGTATAACCAGGTGGTTAAGCGAGCTGATTTAGCAGATCATGGTCCCGTGAAAGGAACTATGGTTATTAAACCTTATGGTTTCCAATTATGGGATAATATTAAAGAAGCATTTGACAAAATGATAAAAGCTACGGGTCATGTGAATGCCTATTTTCCGCTTTTTATTCCAAAGTCTTTTCTTGCAAAAGAAGCGCAACACGTAGAAGGCTTTGCCAAAGAGTGTGCGGTTGTTACCCATACAAGACTCAAAGCTGATGAAAAATTGGGCATTATTGTTGATCCAGATTCAAAATTAGAAGAAGAGATTATTGTGCGTCCAACATCAGAAACTGTGATTTGGGCTATGTATAAAAAGTGGATTCAGTCCTACCGTGATTTACCTTTACTAATTAATCAATGGGCAAATGTAGTTCGATGGGAAATGCGGACACGGCTATTTCTCCGAACGTCAGAATTCTTATGGCAGGAAGGTCACACAGCACATGCCACTGCAGAAGAAGCTCAAAAAGAAACATTAGATATTTTAGAATTGTATCGCCAGCTCGCTGAAGATTATTTGGCAATGCCCGTTCTCACAGGGCTTAAATCAGAATCAGAGAAATTTGCAGGCGCAGATAAAACCTATTGCATTGAAGCTATGATGGGAGATAAACGGGCGCTCCAGGCTGGAACGTCTCATAATTTAGGTCAAAATTTTGCTAGAGCATTTGATGTTACATTTCAAACAAAAGACAATAAGGAAGAATTGGTTTGGGCTACTAGCTGGGGAGTGAGTACTAGGCTTGTTGGTGCTGTAATCTTAACTCACGGCGATGAAAAAGGTCTCCGCCTTCCACCAAAAATTGCTCCGATTCAAGTTGTTATTATCCCAATAGCTCGAAATGAAGAACAAGAAAAATTAGTGAAAGATTATCTAGTTCCAATAACTGAATCTTTAGAAAAAGTAAATATTCGGATCCACCAAGATTGGTCAGATCGATCTCCGGGATTCAAATTTAATGAATGGGAAATGAAAGGGGTGCCGCTTCGGTTAGAAGTGGGACCGAGAGACGTAGAAAACGGAAATGTTGTTTTAGCGCGTCGCGATATTGGAGAAAAAGAATTTTTATCAAAAGATGAAGCGGTTAATAAAATTCCAGGCTTGTTAGATGAAATTCAAGATGGGCTTTTTCAACAAGCATTGAAATTTCAATTAGACAACACCCACAAAGTATCGACCTATGATGAAATGAAAAAAGTGATTAAAGAAGGCGGATTTGTACGATGTGGATGGGATGGAACCAGCGAAACAGAAGCTAAAGTAAAAACAGAAATCAAAGCAACAATTCGGTGTATCCCAACAGATGAAAATCCTGAAGGATTAATTTGTATTTACTCTGGTGTTCCCGCAAAACATGAAGTGATTTACGCTAAAGCATATTAATTATATATTGCCATGAAAAGCACATTGCGCTACGAAGATAAATACAAATATTTTAATTTTGTGATTTTTGTATCTTTTGTGAAAAAACAGTTGTCGTAGATACATTACCGCTTTTACTTGTTATGATAATCCATACACCCGTTATTGTACTAAAATCTTTTCCTTATGGTGATACATCTATTATCGCTCGTTGTTTTTCTAAAGATAAGGGAAAAATTAGTTTAATTGTAAAAGGAGCTCGGTCAAAAAAATCGCCAAAGTCAGCGCAATTTCAACCCTTAAGTTATATTGATGTTATTTATTATAATAAACCAAGTCGTGATTTACAGGTTTTATCAAAAGTCAGTTTTCGAGAATCCTGGTCAAAAATTCCGGATAACCTTAGATCCATTACACTGACGATGGCCATATTAGAAATAACAGAAAAAACACTATCAGATGAAGACCCACATCCTAAACTTTTTGAAATTTTAGTTGATACGCTTCGTGGGTTCAATAAATCTATTGCTGACCCAAATATTTTATTTTGGTTTTATGAATGTGCATTACTTACCCATCTTGGTTTTCAACCGGTTCTAGATAAAAGAGAATTTTCAGGGCTCACTTTACCTGATCCAAATTCTGGACCGAATAGTGGTTTAATTCTTGCGAGTCTATTAGCGGGTGATATTGGTAACCTCCCAACAGATGATGTGACTCCATTAGATCGAACTGTTATTGGCGATTATTTGTGGACTTCACTTCGATACCATTTTGATAGTTTATCCAATATTAAATCCATGAAAGTTGTAAGAAAAATTCTAGCAGATTAAATAATGATTCAAGGAATTCTTACACGAAAAAATTCATCAACATTTATTTTAGATAAGTTGGGCGTAAAGCATTACGAAGCACGAACAATTTGGGATGGTTATTTTTCTCATTGGGAGGGGTTGGATGTATTTGCTCGAGAGTTGCCTCAACAGGATTATGAAAAAAATGAACCAATTATTATTCTTTGGCCTGTTGAATCAATACCAAGAAAACCATTTGTAGATCTATATTATAACGAACGACTTCCAAAATATTTTGTATCACTTTTGGGACATACAGCGATTAATGTAAATGGACATATTTTTAATTTTTCTCACTTGATGAATGAAAACGAAATCATGAAAAAAGAAGAATATTTTTATCGACCAGCGTTAGGGGAATTTGCACCATCACCCAACAATGGTATGTTTGAAACTCTAGAAGACGGTCGTGTATTCTACGATAAATTTGGTCGAAATTTCATGCGAACTATTCACAGAGTCCGTATTTATGGAATGGACACAGAAAAAATGATGTCCATTTTAAAACAGAGTCTAGATGATATTTTGAATACACCACCTCATCCAAATGAACCTGAGAAATACAAAGATTTCAGTATAATGTCTAATAATTGCGCGACTGTGATACGAGATGCATTTAACCAATGTGGATTTCCCAAAATAAAAGGACGATTTCCAAGGGATCTATTTGTAAATGCCGCACATCATTTAATAAAAAATCCTACTTTAGATTTAAAGTATACCAAATTATCTCAATTGACAGTACCTGACGCACCGACAAGTTCAGTATCACCATTATTAAATTTCAGGAACTATTTCCTCAAGAATGAATTACGTATATTTGAGACTTCATGAGATATCAATTTCAATCAAATCCAGGCCAGGTTTCATTTAAACCAACCCTATTTACGGACGCCATTAAAATACTGGTTTCAGTGAATTTTGGAATATTTTTACTGCAAACATTAGCGCAGACAGAATCGTTGTTTTTTCCGCTATTTGGCCTTGTTCCAAAA
>JABIHN010000063.1 GCA_018649625.1 Fidelibacterota bacterium
CCCAACAAAGAAAAGAATCCTGCGAATCTATTGCCCATTGTCATGGAAGTCGCCAGCGGAATGAGAGAATCCATGCTCGTTTTTGGTGATGATTATAAAACCAAAGATGGAACAGGTGTGAGAGATTATATCCATGTAACAGATCTGGCCGATGCACATGTAAAAGCGTTAGAGTATATTGATGAGAAAAAAGAGAATCTAACTGTCAACTTAGCGACGGGTGTGGGATATTCTGTTTTGGATGTAATTAAATCCGCAGAGAAAGTAACGGGAAAAAAGGTCCCCTACCAAATAGTTGATAGACGGCCAGGAGACCCCGATGAATTAATTGCTATATCAACAAAAGCAGGTGATTTATTAGGTTGGGATGCGAAGCATTCTCATATTGATACCTTATTAAAAACAATGTGGACGCTTTATAAAAAGGATTGAATAAAAGTCGTTTAAAATTTAACTAAGTTTCTAATTAGATTTTCATCAAGGCTTTTCGGAGCCTTTTTTATTATCCAAAAATACCCAAACATTCAGAGCCGCTTGTGGTGTGGAATCTCTTGTCATTTATGCCAGCTGTCATAAATGCATTGATCTAGAAGTGGACCCCAAAAACTGGACAGGTCATTAAGTTATAAATTCTGGATCAACGAAAAGCAAAGAAAGATCCAAAATGAGACAAAAACGCAGAAATCATTCATCGTCATTTAAAGCGAAAGTAGCCTTATCCGCTATAAAGGGTGATAAAACAATGAGAGAATTATCATCGTTCTATACCCTAAACCCCGTCCAAATCCAAAAATGGAAATAACAACTACTGGACTGTTCAGCAGATGTATTCGGAGCTACAAAGAAAAAAGAGAAGAATCATGAGACAGAAGTGAAAGACCTTCATGCGAAAATAGGTCAATTGATCATGGAGCGTGATTTTTTGTCCAAAGCGTTCGGTCGTTAGATATGGCTGAATGCAAAACCCCGCAGAACTTTCTAACTTAAATAGTGAAAAAACTGTCCAAGCTATGGGGTCCACTTCACTTTTGATGGATTGGGATTAATGTATTCATTTCAGGAAAAGAATAGCAGAGTTTATTAGGATTATTATACAAGATTGTATATACTACACATAGCAATGTGTGGATATGCACACATAATATATGTTTTTGTTACAATAATCAATGAAAAGAAAGGCGATTAATCATGGCAACAAATTTGGCATTAAATCCGGATATTTTAGAAGAAGCTGTAAAATACAGCGATAAAAAAACTAAAAAAGCAGTAGTCACAGACGCATTAATTGAGTACATCCAGCGTCGTAAACAAATTAAATTATTAGAATTATTTGGAGAAATAGAAATAGATGATGATTATGATTATAAGCTACAACGTAGTAAATCATGAATGTATTAGTTGATACATGTATTTGGTCTCTTTCTCTAAGGAGAAATAATCAAAAAGATATCCGAGAAGCTGGAATATTAAAAGAACTAATAATGGATTCTAGGGTAAGCATAATTGGGGCTGTTCGTCAGGAGTTATTATCAGGGATATCGTTACCTGGACATTTTAATAAGTTAAAGGATTATTTAAGAGCCTTTCCAAATATAACTGTAAATGAAGCTGATTATGAATGTGCAGCTGAGTATTATAATGTTTGTAGAAAAAAAGGAATTCAAGGGTCTAATACAGATTTTTTGATTTGCAGTGTAGCAATGAATCGTAATATGCCAATATTTACTGTAGACAAAGATTTTATCCAATTTAAAAAGCACATTCCAATTTTATTATATCATTAAAATTTGAATAGTTATTAAGGTGGACGTCTTAGCTTGGGCAGTGAGTTAAGTTTATAGGGTTTATTTTTCTTTAATTTAATCTCAATTATGTAGGTTTTTATTAAGGCTCTCCGGAGCTTTTTTATTATGTCGCAATCAACTTGTTTATGGTTGCTTATTCTGTTGGAGATTCTGAATATTTTCAAAAATCTCCAATTTCCAAATTGCTCAAATACGAACGGAAAATTTCCAGGTGAACCCATATTCGCCCTTTTCTACCCGAGAATCGTGATTCCGATTGGTCAGCGTTAGACATTAAATAACACCAATTGCCAGTGATGGTCAGGACTCACGGGTATTCTACTTCAGGTTGGTCGGATTTCTGAAAAATTGGTGCCCAGGTTGAGCCGATTTCAATTTTTTCCATCCCCAAAACTCACTTTAGATATTTCCACTCCAAAATTGGTATAAGAATCTTATAACAGCAGTTATTCGTAACTGCATTTCTGAAACTAAAAAAGGAGCTATATATGTTAGCAGGATTAAAAACAGTCGCCAAAGTAGGATCAATTATTTGCACCATCATACTCGTAGGTGTGGATGTGGCAGGACTCGTAAATAACCGGGTGGATACACATGACATCAAAACAGACGAAAGCTAAACTTCCAAAAGAAGATGAAGATCACGTGGTTGAAGTAAGCCTTCGCCACGTGATTATTCTCTTTGGGAGTATCAGGATACGTCAAAAAGGGTCGATTACTGTCTTTTTCTGTCATATTCGGCATTTTAGAAAAGGCAATAAAAAAGCCCCTTTCTCGTCGAGAAAAGGGCTTTAATGGTGTGATCCGGGTGAGACTCGAACTCACGGCCAATGGCTTAAAAGGCCACTGCTCTACCAGCTGAGCTACCGGATCAACAAAATTTACATAACAAAACCGACGCGGAAATTACAGTTTAACATTCAAGAAAAAAATACAAACGGCAAAAAAATAGAGAAAAAATATTTTTTATTAAATGTCTTGATAAAATACAGGTTTTTATCGTACCTTGGAACAAGGTCTTGGGAGAATCAAAGGGTAGTTTTCATCAGATTTTAGCTGCTTTTATATTTCCTACGTAGTAAATCAATCAAAACAGAAACATAAACAAGGAGATAGGATTGTGAAAAAATACACACATATTCTTAAGTCGATTCTCATTATGATACTAGGTATCACCATGGGATTGGCTCAAACTGTCAATGTTACAGGTACTGTATCCGATGCAGAAACAGGAGAAACCTTAGCGGGTGCTCAAGTTTTTGTAAAAGGTACATTCACAGG
>JABIHN010000064.1 GCA_018649625.1 Fidelibacterota bacterium
ACCTTGCAATTGGGCTTTTTAGCCTAACAATTCTAGCTCAGAATTGTATTGCTGCTCCTGTATTATGTTTTGAATCAGATGGTCGCATCAATATTGAAACAAATTGCAATAGTGATTGCGATACTCCAAAAGCTACAGATCATCAAGATGATTGTGGTGAGTGTGTAGATATTCAATTATGGAATTATAATCCTGACATAGCATTTTTAGTTAAATCAACAAATTCTGATATTGATATTGAAACCATTAATTCTGAATTCAATTATTTAAATTATTTTCAACAAAATTTCAGTGCATTTCACTGTTTAGAACCTCGTCAAGCACCTTTTCCGCTTTTCTTAAAAAACACTATTTTACTTATTTAAACCACCTTTCTGAAAACAATCGAACTTGACTTAATTGCAATGAATAAGCGTTGAGTTAGAGCGATTGACCCATAATTCTTAAATTGGTTCTGTGAGACCAATTCAAGTTCCATTTTCGGTTCTAACAAAATCGATAATTATCAAACATTTTTTAGAAAGGTGAGTTATTATGAAGACTCTCAAACGATACATCTTTTGTATCACATTTATGACTTTGGCATATAGCCAAACTTTAGATATTGAAACACTAGAAAGCTTGGTGATCAAACAAAATCCCCATCTCTTAGCTCTTGCAAAACAAATTGATATTCAGCAGGAAAAATTAGTCCAAAGTAGAAAATTCTCAAATCCTGTATTAAGTTTTGAAACTGGTGCAGATGCCGAAACATCAGGCATGATTTCTCAAAAAATTCAGCTGGGAGGAAAACGAAAACATAAAATCAAGTTAAGTGAACTTGAGTTTAAAAAATCTGAATTGGAATATCAAAAACTAACACAAGAAAAATTAACTGTGGCGTTTCAGTCATTTGTAAATATTTTACATCTTCAAGAACTCAAATCGCTCCAACATGATAGAATATCTGTTGTCGAAGAATTGTTAAAATCGGTTAGTAAGAGAGTGGAAGCAGGAAAATTATCTCCTGCAGAACAATCTCGCGCCAAAATACAATACTTCCAAGAACAGATGAAATTCAACACTATAAACTCAAAATTGGAAAGGACCTGGAAATCAATTTCAGCTCTTTATGGTGAAGAAAAATCACCATTCAATTTTGCCAAAGGTGTTTTCAAGAAAATACCTATGATAACTCGATCTCATTCATTGGATAATTCATTGTCTTTTCTTTTGGCGGAACTTTCTGTTGAAATACAAGAAAGGAATATTAAATCAGAAAAAGCTAAAGTGATTCCCAATCTTGATGTGGGCGCAGGGATAAAACGAAGCGAAATACCCGGAAATGCACTCCAAATTGGATTATCCATACCAATCCCTATTTTCAATCGAAATCAAGGGAATATAAAAAGCGCCATATTGGCTTTGGATAAAAAGGAATTGGAATTGAAAGCAGTAGAATCCCAATTGAACTCAAAGTTGGTGCAAATAATAATAGAATTAGATTTGCTCTATTCTGAAACAACAACCTTGAAAGAAGAAATAATCCCAGAAGCTCAATCGGCATATACAATTATTAGTGATGGGTATATATATGGACGCTTTACCTATTTAGATGTGGTGGATGCACAAAAAATGTGGTTTCAATCAAGGTCGCAATATTTGATGGCATTAAAAGATTTTCATCAAAACATTTTTGAATTGTCCCGATTAACAGGAAATACAAACTCAGCAAATTTTATGGAGAAAAACTAATTATGAAAAACACATCACTCATTTTAACAAGTATATTAGTGATTTTAACTTTTTTATTGACACGGCAATATTATTTACCAGATGAAGTTATTCATACGGATAAACACGACGATGATAATCACGAACAAGAAAAGGTTTTTTCACCGGAATTATTGCATGAATTTGGAATTGTAGTAGAAACTGCAAGCGGTGGAATTCTGGAAGAAATAATTGAATTACCTGGAGAAATTCATATTGATCCAGACAGATTAGCACATATTACACCGCGATTTGATGGTGTGGTGCAAAAAGTTTTTAAACAAATAGGTGACCGTGTAAAAAAAGATGATTTGTTGGCGATCATTGAAAGTAATGAAAGTTTAACAATGTATGAACTTCGATCATCCATCAATGGTATTGTGATTGATATGCATTTTACAAAAGGAGAAACAGTCCAGCGTCCGGACCATTATTTTGCTGTCGCTGACCTATCAGAAGTGTGGGTGATTTTGAGTGTGTATCAAAAATATCTTTCGCAAATCGAAAAAGGGCAAATGGTTAATGTGCTACTCAATTCTGAAAATCAAATTTTAAAAGGTCAAATCTCATACATTTCTCCAACATTGGATGAACGTACTAGAACGGCAACAGCACGCGTCATAATAAATAATACCGACTTGAAATATCGACCCGGGCAATTTATAACAGGACAAGTTATTGTGGATAATTCATACAAAAATATTGTGGTTCCAAAAACTGCGGTAGAGACGATTAATAATCAAACAGTTATTTTTGTTGTGGACGAGCATGGTATCGAAAAGGCAAATGTTTCGGTTGGTAAAACAAATCATATAAATGTTGAAATAATTTCAGGATTGACACTTGGTCAATCGTATGTGAAAAAGGGTGCTTTTGTTATAAAAGCAGAATTTGAAAAAGAATCGTTTGGCGGTGGTCATAATCATTAAAAAATGGAGAGGATTGACAATATCAATCCTTGCTTCGCCAAAAAATGTTGATGTCGTTATTAGTCATCAACGCGGTTATTTCAGCCTAAAGAAAAAGGAAAAATTATAATGAAAAAATTAATTCAATTTGTATTAGAAAAACGATTTATGATGGTTCTCATTGGTGTCATTATTATTGGAACTGGTTATTCTAGTTATAAAAATTTACCGCTGGATGCATTACCAGAAATAACACCGCCTGTCGTAAGAGTCTATACAATCACAGAAGGTTTGGCGCCAGAAGAAGTTGAGCAATTAGTCACTTATCCAGTGGAAGTTGCCATGGCTGGCTTACCGAATATTGCAGAGGTTCGTTCAATTTCTACGTTCGGTTTATCTATTGTAAATGTATTTTTTGATGATGGTACTGACATTTATTTTGCGCGTCAACTAGTGAATGAAAGGTTACAGGAAGCATCTCAACAAATCCCGGAAGGATATGGCACACCGGAGATGGGTCCTATTTCAACGGTTCTGGGTTTGGTTATGTTTTATTACCTTGAAGATGAAACTGAAACGTATTCGTTAGAGGAACTTCGCACCATTCAGGATTGGATGATAAAACCGATTCTCCGCACAATCCCAGGAGTGACTGAAGTTATTAGCGTTGGTGGTTACGAAAAGCAATTTCAAGTTACGGTCCAGCCAGATGCATTACTTCGCTATAACGTTAATCTCAATAATATTATTGAGAAGATAAAAGCCAATAATTCCAACGTTGGTGCACAGTTTATTGTCAAAAATTCAGAAGAGTTTACGGTAAGATCAATCGGGTTGATTAATTCCATCGATGATTTAGGGAAAATTGTCATTAAGTCTGTTGATGGAACGCCTGTATTTTTAAATGATTTGGCAGAGATTGGCATCGGTGGGAAAGTTCGACGGGGGTTACAAACACGAAACGGGGAAAAAGAAGTTGTGGCTGGGCAAATTGTCAAATTGTTCGGTACAAATTCTTCGGTTATTATTGAACGAGTTGAAGAAAAACTCACAGAAATTAATGATATGCTTCCTGATGGTGTTCGAATGGTACCATATTATGAGCAAAAAACGTTGGTAAATGCAAGTTTGTCCACTGTCACCAATGCATTAATTCAAGGAATTGTATTAGTCATATTAGTCTTAATATTATTTTTAAGCGATATTAGATCAAGTTTAGTGGTGGCTTTTTCGATTCCATTTTCACTATTATTTTCGCTTGTTGGGATGAACTATTTTGGAATTTCTGCGAATTTAATGTCACTATCTGGATTGGCCATTGCTATTGGGCTTTTGGTAGATGATTCCAT
>JABIHN010000065.1 GCA_018649625.1 Fidelibacterota bacterium
TCCGGTTGTTTTAGATATGGCCGTTGGTTCTGGCACTAATCCTGTTCTTGTTGGCGTTGGTCTAGCAATTGCAACTTCAATGGCCTATTGGCTTGTTATTGGAACCCCTGCTAGTTCTATTGTATATGCAAGTGGACAATTAGAATCTAAAGATTTTATTCGTATGGCAACCATCGGCTGGCCTATTGCACTCGTGGCTTTATCTGTGATTATTGTATTTTATTGGGTGGGTATATTAGGAATTGACCCTGCCGGATTAGGATTTTAAAGGAGTTTCAAGATGAATATTCTACTAATCATTATTGTTATTGTGAGCGTATTACTTTACGCTTTAAAAGATAAAAGAGATAAAAAACGTGGCAAACTTGATTCAGCTCTTGCTAAGGATATTGCTCAAAAAAAGAAAGACTCCAATGCAGATATTGTTTCTTATGGACATGTAATGGAACGAAAAACTCAGCTCAATGAATTAATTGATACAAACTTGGGTGACCATCCAAAACAATCAGAACAATTAAAAGATATTATTGAAGATTGGGCACATCTCAAAATTGAATCTTTTGAGAATCGCCGATCCTGGGTCCGTTCCCCCAAAAAGAAATAAATCTAGTACAGCACATATAAATTTGTTCCAGTAACCATACATATCAGCCGATCGTTATTTGAACAAGCAGATTATTTTTTTCCATATCATTAACTCTTTTGATACTTAACTATACATAAATATGAAAATAAATATTCAAGGTGGCTGTTTTTGCGGTAAAATTCGTTTAAAGGCTAAAATAGAACCTATTTCAGTCGTTAATTGTCATTGCGATAATTGTAAACGGTCTGTAGGCTCTCCTTTTGTCACATGGGCCGTATTTAAAAAAGACGCCATTTCATTCAACTCACCTCCCCCAACTCACACTGCAGAAAATAGAGCCGTCCGAACATTTTGTGAAAGCTGCGGAACATCCATCGCCTATTGGCATCCAGATCGAAAGGATACGATTGATATTACTGTTGGATGTTTGGATAAACCGGATAATTACCCACCCAATAAAAATATTTGGACTAAAAAACGTTTATCCTGGGTTCAGAACCCTGATGATATTCCTAACCACGAAGCTTTTCCCTAAAATATAAAAAAAATGTAAAAGTGGCGAAAGGTTTGAATTTAATCTGGATTGCCACCATATAAAAAATAGACTATTATCAAATTATAATTCTTTCCGTCCTTCCATGAATAGCTGTAAGTAAAACATATGTAGTCGTTCCAATTTCGTTGGCGATTGTTTCTACTGGTAACTCATTTGCATCTTTCTTCCCAAAAAGTAAAACTTCTTCTCCTTCTACAGGTAAAATATCTCCAAAATCTACCATGAATTGATCCATGCATATTCTGCCAGCAATTTTAAAAGTTTGCCCTTTGTAGCCCACAATTCCATTTTCAAACCACTGCCTTGGAAGTCCATCAGCAAACCCAGTTTGAATTACCGCAATATATGTATCTTTTTCTGTAATATAAACACCACCATAACTCACCGGAGTTCCCGCTTTAACTCGACGAATATTTACAATGGGTCCACAAAAGCTCATCACAGGTTCAACATCAATATCCATTGAAACTTCATCTGATGGTGCTGCACCATATAGTAACATTCCTACCCGAATACTCGTGTAAAATGCATCAGGAATATTTAATAAAGCGCCACTATTTGTAAAATGAATTTCTTTAAATTTTATTCCCGATTTCTGACCCAACTGAATTACACTTTTAAATTGATTTAGCTGTAATTCCGCATAGCTTAAGTCACCTTCATCTGCCGTAGAAAAGTGGGAATATATCCCTTCTGGTTCTACACCATCTTCTTTACTTATTAACTCGTAAATAATGGCTGCATCTTCAATATCAATCCCTAATCGGGTCATACCAGTATCAAATTTTACATGAAATTTTGGAACTGATTGATGGCGGTGATAAAAGGAAATAAGTGTTTTTAAATCTTGAATGGAGCTAACATTTAAGGTCAAATTTAAATCGAGCGAAGATTGAATTCTTTCTTTCTGAAAACGACTAAAAATTAGAATATCATTTTGTATATTTTCATTTCTAAGCTCCAGTGCTTCTTCAAAAGTAAAAACAGCAAATGAGACACCAGGTTCATTCTTTATTGAATTTGCAATGATACTTGCACCATGACCATATCCATCAGCTTTTACAGCACAAATGAGATTCCGGTCACAAGCATGTCGTTGAATATTTCGAAGGTTCTGCTTTAACCGATCCGTATGAATATATGCTTTCGGTCCTCTATAAGTCATGGTTTATAAAGTTTTAATAAAGAATCCTTCATAGAATCAAAGGACTCAAAAGTTTCAGTTGAACAAGATGATATCCACCCACTTAATTTATCCATAGGGAGTTTATTAATCAGAAAGACAGGGCGATCCACCCAGTATGCCATGGTGACTTCTCCATGAGTTCCACCACCGTATAAAATACTTTCATCCCAAAGAACAATTAAATAATCTACTTTTGCAATAATGGACCGAAGATCTTGATTAATACATAATCGAATAAATTTTTTATATTTTTCAGGATCAGTATTTTTCCATTCCCGGTAATTTTCTGCATCATTAGCTATCATTATTTTTTCTGATTCTATAACTGGATCTATGACATCATGCCCAAGGTTTTCCTTAAGCCAATGTGTGATTTCAGACCGCCAATCAGCACCTTCATTTTCTGCATTTTCCATTCCACCAGATAAGTATGCAATCAATGTATGAGCCTCCTTTTTAGGATGGATCCATTTGCAATCACCCAAAGTCCGCTCAGAGCAAACATTCCCGAAAATATTTTCCAATCAAATAATCCACTTCGATAATAATTTTGAAATATTTGAAATGGAATTGAAATCGGCTGCCATTTTAATATTGCTTCCATCTCAGCAGAAAAAAATCCAAACTCTATAATAAAACCATTTCCAAAAAATATTAAAGTAAATATCATTGCTGTAATTAGAAATAAGGTTGTAACTGTATCAATAATTAAAGCAATAGAAATGAATAAATTACCCAGAAGAAATAAATAGAGTCCTAGACATGAGAATAGAACAAATATTTCCATTAAGCCTAATGAAATTTGAGTAAAACCAGCAAATACAAAAATAGAAATCAGTCCCATAATCATCGCTTCTAAACCTGCAACAAAAATATAGCTTCCAACCAAATTACGTTTTTCATATGGAGCCAGTGCCACATTTACGATTACTTTTTTATGTACACGTAAATCAAAAAAATCTCGGTATAATAATGGGAATAACCCTAAAGATGAAATAATAAAAATGAGGCCGGGAATAACCCAAATTTCATACGGTATTCCAGATAAACTTTGACCCAAAATATTTTTCAACGATGATGTGATTAAAATATATACAAGAACAGGTAATATAAATATTATTCCGATACTTGAAATTAATCGGTTTTTCCATAACCAAACCCGTCTCATGAATAACGCGTAAATCAATCCAAACCTCTGCCTGCAAATTCGGAATCTAATAAATCTCTTAACCCTAATTTTTTCACATTTAAATCAATCATTAATTCATCTGACGCTGAACGAATTACGTCAAAGAATACTGTTCGATTTCGTCCATAAAAATGAAAAATATTGTCCAATCGATTTGGTGAAACCACTGTTGGGATTTTTGATAATTTTTTATACAAATCATCTGATAAAATTTCAAATTCTACCTGGAATTGGTGATAATCCATTGTGCTTTCTAATAATTTATCTAAATGACCATCCATTAAAATTCGACCATCATGAAAGACCAATATTCTATCGTGGGACTGCTCAATTTCGGCCAAAGCATTACTTACATAAATAATGGTTTTTGTTCCTTTTAATTCCTTCAATAAATCCCATGTAAGGCGAATTGATTCAGCATCCATATAACCAGTTGGTTCATCTAATACAAGAACATCCGGGTCATGGACTAACTCTCGAATTAACATTGTTTTTTTCTGAATACCATGTGAAACATTCATGGTAATTTCTTTTAGATATGATGAAAAATTTAGTTTTTTTGCAAAACGATTAATTCTATCTGTTGCAATACTTTGGGGAATACGATAAAGGTTTGCCGTAAATCGAATATTTTGTTCAAGAGTTAACCATGGATCTAAATCGTTTTCATGAGGAACATATCCAATAAGATTTCGAGTCGCTTGACGTCGTTTATTCATATCCAAACCATGTATAAAAACTTGACCATAATTTGGTTTATCATATCCTGAAAGCAATTTTAGTAATGTTGTTTTCCCTGCATCATTCACACCGACAATTGCAACAAGGCTTCCTCGTTCAATCCCGAAGGATAACCCTGCCAGAATTGTTTTATCTCCGACCTTTTTTCCAACTTTCTTTAATGTTATACTTGCTTCCATTTAATTGCTAGCCTGCATATTCAAATATATTTTTCCTAATTCCATTTTTTTAATACTACCGCTTTAATGCGCTTCAAACCAACTTACACCAATTCCATAATCCACAACGATGGGTACAGATAATTTCATAGCATTTTCCATTTTTTCTACAACCATTTTTATTAATATTTCTTCTTCTGATTTTGGATATTCAAATAAAAGTTCATCATGAATTTGAAGAATCATTTTGGATTCCATTTTATTTGATTCAATTTCATTTTGAATCGCACACATGGCTAACTTTATCATTTCCGCTGCGGAGCCTTGAATAGGCATATTAATGGCCATTCTTTCAGCTGCTTGTCGCCTGAGACCATTTTCTGAATCTGCATCCCACACAGGACGACGACGCCCCAACATTGTTTCGACAAATTTTTCATTTCGTGCTTTCTCTAATGTTGCATCAATATAACTACGAATACCTGAATATTGTTCAAAATAGGATTTAATGATTGCCACGGCTTCGTGTCTCGAAATCCCTAATTCCTGACTCATTCGAAATGGGCCTGCTCCATACATAATACCAAAATTTACCACCTTTGCAGTGCGTCGCATTTCAGGTAATACTGAATCTAAAGGTACATTGAAAACATGACTTGCCGTGCGAGAATGAATATCGTCTCCATTTGCAAACGCATCAATTAATCCTTTATCTTGACTAAGATGAGCCATAATTCTAAGTTCAACTTGAGAATAATCTGCAGATAAAATTTTCCACCCTTTAGTTTGTGCCCTGAAAGCTTTTCGAATTTCACGCCCTTCTTCTGTTCGAATAGGGATATTTTGAAAATTGGGATTTGTACTTGATAATCGCCCAGTGGCTGCAATCGTTTGATTAAATGTTGAGTGAATTCTTCCAGTCTCTGCATTGATTAATTCGGGTAAGGCATCAACATACGTATTTTTCAGTTTATTATACTTTCTGTATTCTAAAATATATTTTGGTAATTCATGTAAATTTTGCAATTGTTTTAATATAGGTTCTGCTGTACTACGTTTCTTTACCTGCGGTAATTCTAATATATCAAACAGAATATTCGCCAATTGTTGCGTAGAATTAATATTGAATTCTGTTTTAGCTAATCTATATATATTTGAAATCAATACGTCTAATTTTTTACCTAATTCATTTGACATCATTGTTAAAAAATCAGAATCAACAAAGGTTCCTTCATATTCCATTTCAATTAATGTAGGAATCAAAGGCATTTCAATATTTGAAAAGAATTGAAAAAGGTCATTGTCTTTAAGCTTGGCTTCGTATAAGTCCGTTAATTGAAAAGTAACATCCGCATCTTCTATTGCATAAAATGCAGCCTTTTCTAATGAAACCTGATCCATTGTAATTTGGTTTCGCCCTTTTCCAATCAAATCTTCAATTGGAAGCATTTCATAATTAAGATGCTCCAAGCTAAGTGTTTCTAATTTTATTGATCGTGCTGCAGGATTGAGTAAATGCGCAGCTAACATAGTATCAAATTCAATCCCTTTTATGGTAACACCAAATCGTTTTAATATTAATGCATCATATTTAATATTTTGACCTGTCTTTTTTACATTTTCGTCTTCAATTAATTTTTTGAGTTTTTCTAAAACAAATGTGAGATCATTATCTCCAAAATTATTTTTATCTTTTTCTAAATATTGAATAGGAATATACCAACCAGAATGAGCTTTATTTGAAAAGCTAATTCCAACAATATCAGCCTCCATCGCTTGGACAGATGTGGTTCCTAAATCGATAGAGAATCGCGGTGTTTTTTTCAATTCTATAATTAAGAGTTCTAAATCCTTGATCGATAATATTGTTTTATATTTTTTTGGGATTTCTGGAGTATCTATTTTTTTTTGCCCTGCTGGGCTTGAAACAAATTGCTTGGATAACGCATGAAATTCTAATTCTGTGAACTTTTTTGAACACGCATCAATATCCATATCACGTTTTTTCAATTCCTTCACACCAAATGTCAATTCAACATTTGTAAGAATGGTCACTAATTTTTTACTTAAAAGAGCAATCTCAACTCCATTTTTCAATCCTGTATGTGCACGCTTATTTGTGATTTTATCGACATTCTCCAATGCACCTTCTAGAGACCCATAAGCTTTAATTAGTTTGACTGCAGTTTTTTCTCCAACGCCAGCAACACCTGGCACATTATCTGAACTGTCACCCATGAGCCCTAATAAATCAATAATCTTGTTTGGTGGAACACCCCATTTTTCTTCTACCTTTTTTGCATCATAAATTGTAGTTCCGGGTAGCTTTCGGGTACCAGGTGCAAATAAGAAAATATGATCATTCATTAATTGCATAAAATCTTTATCTCCGCTAACAATAAATGTATCTAACCCTTCTTTTTCTGCTTCAACTGCTAATGTTCCTACAATATCATCAGCTTCCACACCAGGTTTCTTTATGACAGGAAGATTCAGAGCTTCAAGTATTTCCCAAAGATGCGGTAATTGTTCTACCATTTCATCAGGCATTGGAGATCGTTGAGCTTTGTATTCTTTATACATCTCATGCCTGAAATTTTTCCCTTTCGTATCAAAGGCACAGGCAATGTAATCAGGATCTTCAGCCTTAATTAGTTTTAAAATTTGGTTTACAAATCCAAAGAGTGCACTCGTATGAAGTCCATAACTAGTTATGAGTGGGTTACGAATGAGAGCGAAGTGGGCGCGATAATAGACAGCATACCCATCAATGATAAAAAATCGTTTACGGTCAGTTTTATTATTTGTCATAAGTCAAAAATTTACGGCACTCTTTGTATCCGTTCTATCAACATTTTATAAAAAATAAAAAAGCCCCGGATCCTGAACAAGTCAAAGGACGGGGCTTTTCTATAAATCAGATTAAATCTGACGTGGGTTACATCATACCACCCATACCACCCATACCACCCATTCCTGGATCAGGCATAGCAGGCATTTTTTCATCTTCTGGTGAATCAGTAATGGCCGCTTCAGTTGTCAGAATCATCCCTGCAATTGAAGTCGCATTCTCGACAGCAACTCGCGAAACTTTAGCTGGATCAATAATTCCAGCTTCGAACATGTTAACATATTCATCGCTACGAGCATCATATCCAAAATCATCTTTTCCTTTACGAACTTCTTGGACGATGATTGAAGGCTCTACACCAGCATTAGAACAAATTTGACGAATAGGAGCTTCCAATGCGCGTCGCATAATATCAACACCCACTTGCTGCTCATCATCAACTTTTACATTATCCAAAGATGATATAGCACGAAGAAGAACCACGCCTCCCCCTGGAACAATTCCTTCTTCCACGGCTGCACGAGTTGCATGGAGTGCATCTTCCACACGAGCTTTCTTCTCTTTCATTTCAACTTCTGTTGGTGCACCAACATTTATTACTGCAACACCACCTGACAATTTCGCCAAACGTTCTTGTAGTTTTTCACGATCATAATCAGATGACGTTTTGTCAATTTGAACTTTGATCTCATTAATTCGTGCTTTAATTGCATCAGTAGATCCACCACCATCAACGATAGTTGAATTATCTTTATCAGATACAACACGTTTTGCTGTTCCCATATAATCAAGTGTCGCATTATCGAGTTTGTAACCAGCATCTTCTGAAATCACTGTACCACCAGTCAATACTGCAATGTCTTCTAACATTGCTTTACGGCGATCACCAAAACCTGGTGCTTTCACTGCAAGAACTTTAAAAGTTCCACGTAGTTTATTCACAACAAGAGTTGCTAATGCTTCACCATCAATATCTTCAGCAATAATAACAATCGGCTTACCAGTTTGAACTACTTTTTCCAATAAAGGTAAAAGATCTTTCATGTTGGATATTTTTTTATCGTGAATTAAAATAAATGGATCTTCCATTTCAGCGTCCATTGATTCTGAATTGGTTACAAAGTAAGGTGAAAGATATCCTCGATCAAATTGCATTCCTTCAACAAACTCTAGGAATGTTTCAGCCGTTTTGGACTCTTCAACAGTAATAACACCATCTTTACCTACTTTTTCCATAGCTTCTGCGATTTTATCACCAATCTCTTTATCATCATTAGCAGAAATTGTTGCTACTTGCGCAATTTGTTGTGCATCAGGCAAATCCTTGGATTGTGCTTGAATTGCTTTAACAACTGCATCACGAGCAGCATCAATACCACGTTTGATTGACATTGGATTTGCACCTGCAGTTACATTTTTAATTCCTTCTGTCACAATAGATTGTGCTAAAACAGTAGCAGTTGTTGTTCCATCACCTGCAACATCAGATGTTTTAGAAGCAACTTCACGTACCATTTGAGCACCTACGTTTTCAAGTTTGTTTTCTAGCTCAATTTCTTTTGCTACGGTAACACCATCTTTAGTTACAGTTGGTGCTCCAAATTTTTTCTCAATTACAACGTTCCGTCCTTTTGGGCCTAGTGTAACCTTGACCGCATTGGCCAATTTATCTACACCAGCTTTTAAAGAATTACGAGCGTCTAAAGAATATGCAATGTCTTTTGCCATTTTTATTTTCTCCTTTATAATACGGCTAATATGTCGCTTTCGCGCATGATTACAAAATCTGTGCGTTCAAGGGCAATTTCAGTTCCGGAATATTTTCCATAAAGAACTTTGTCCCCTGTTTTCACAGTCATTTCTACAATTGTACCAGCATCACTGGCTTTGCCTGGTCCAACAGCTACAACAGTTCCTTGTTGTGGTTTTTCCTGGGCAGTATCAGGAAGAATAATTCCTCCAGATGATTTTTCTTCAGCAGCATCAGGTTCCACTACAACGCGGTCTGATAATGGTTTAAGGTTTAAACCCATTTTTTCAACTCCTTTATATTGTTGATGTTCTTTGATTAAAATATGATTAATAGTGACTGAAGTAATTTCATGCCATTTATTCTAATTTTAATATTTAAAAAACTGATTTATTACTTATCCTAAACTATCATTTATAGAACAAAGAATGTACCAAGATAACTTATAATTCATTTTGGGAGATTCATATTCGAATCAATGTCATTATGGCAAAGAAATAAACTATTTCCCTGTAGAACCAAATCCACCAGTTCCTCGAGATGTTTCTGACAATTCGTCTGCTAGCTCAAAATGGATTGGACCACCATCCATGGCAACCAATTGAAATAACCTCTGTCCTTTTTCTATGGAATATGCATCTTGCTTAATATTATCTACAGCAGCCATAATTTCGCCTCTATAGCCTGCATCAATAAGCCCAATTGAATTACTTAATCGAAGTGGTGTTTTGGCAATACTTGACCTTGGCATTAGTAAATAGGGATTATTATCTAAATTTTCACAAGCAATTCCTAAGCGAATTTTCGCAGTTTCACCTGCTTCAATGGTTTGTGCTTCAATAATAAAGAGATCTATTCCAGCATCTCCATCATGGAAATGACCATGGTTTTCATATAACGATTTAACTGATTCATTAAAGGATTTTATTTTTAATTTCATTTTCTTCTTTTTTGTTTAAGTGTGAGTTTAATAAGCGAATATGTTCAGGCGTTGAACCACAACAAATTCCAATTACATCCGGATTCATCTTTATAATTAAATTAATTCCAGCCCTAAAATTAGATTCAGTAACAGTATCAAAATAATCATTTCCATAATCAGTTATTCCAAGGTTTGGATAAACGCCCCACTTGCCAATACCTTCATTATTTTTAAACTGATCAAGGCAATCCAATGTTGTTTCTAATTGATTACAATTATTAAGCAAACAATCAATGTTATAATTATTCATCATTAAAAATAGATCCAGCAAAGATGTGCCGTCTAACAATTGATTCCCATTTTTCATGATTAGACTAACCCAAACATCAACTTCATAATTTTGCGCAACGGTTAAAGCAACTTCAATCTCTTGTGAATTACCCATTGTTTCAAATAAAATTAGGTTTAATCCAGCATTGGTCAGCCACTCCATAGATTCATTAAAACTATCTTCAGCAACGTTTTTTCCAGGATATTTATTTGGCGAATAACAATCATCTATTGATGTAATTGACCCTGCAATTTGAATAGAATCAAGTGCTGAACTTCTGGCACAATCAACGGCATTTAATAAACTCTCTTTTGCTCTTTCCCTTGCTCTTATATTAGAATAACCCGCTTTACAATATGTCCAAGTTGTAGATCGAAATGTATTGGTCGTAATAATATTGGCACCAGCTTGGATATAACCAGAATGAATATCTTTAACAATATTTGGGTGCGTTAAATTTGCATCAGCTGACCAAATAGGTAACGGTAATTCTAATCCTCTATTCACCAATTCTGTTCCCATGGCACCGTCGAGAATTAATGTTTTATTCATTTATTTGTCCATTTTGTATCATTGGAATCAAAAAATATAGAGCAATGCTTAAAAGAATAATTCCAAATCCAACAATAGATTCTAATGTAGTTTCTTTTATGGAATAATAAAGGATCCAAATATTTACGAATAAGAAAATGAGTGGTGTAAACGGATATCCCCAAACTTTGTAAGGACGAACTAAGTCGGGCTCTTTCATTCGAAGAACAAATAAAGAAATAACAGTGAGTGTTGATGTAATTAACAATGTAATTCCTGTATACATAAGAACTTGCTCAAAAGAAGCAGTCAATATAAATAAAAATGAAATAAGCAATTGAATCCAAAATGCATTCATTGGAATTCCGTCTTCGTTCTTTTCTTTCAAAAAACCAATAAAAGATATATCTTCGCCCATAGCTTGCATAATCCTAGGTCCAATGAAAATATAACTACTGACCGTGGAGAGTAATAATATTGAAATTCCAATTCCAATAATTTTTGCGCCTATATTTCCAAAAATGTGTAATCCTGAGATATACCCTATCTCTACTTGCCCTATCATTGCTTCCATTGGGGTTGAGTATAAAAAAACATAATTCAATATTAAATAAAGTAACATGACGAATGCAGTTCCCATAAGCATTGATCTAGAAATATTTTTTTTGGGATTCTGAATTTCTCCTGCCACATAAACAGCCGAATTCCATCCAGTGTAAGCGTAGGAAACCCAAACTAAACTTACAGCGAATCCGGGGCTCATTAATAAATCACCATCACCAGGTTTCATTATAAGAGAAATAGTCTGTGGGAAATCAATCAAAAATCCAAAGGCGATAAAAATTAAAATTAAACCTATTTTAATTACAGTAGAGCTATCTTGAAAAAACGTACCCCATTTCACAGTTTTCATGTGAAGACCATGAAATCCTAGAATAACAATAGAAGCGACTAGAGTTTGGTTTAATCCAGGAAAAACTGCAGATGTATAACTTCCCAATGCCATAGCAGCTAATACTGCCGGAGCCGAAAAACCAACTGTTGACGAAACAATTCCAGCACCAAAGCCAATGGAAGGATGAATGATTCTACTTAAAAAATGATACTCTCCACCAGACCGAGGTAAAGCAGCTCCTAATTCACTATAAACCAGCGCGCCACATAATGCAACAATTCCACCAATAACCCAAAGCATCATGAGCGGAAATACAGATTGAATATCGGCAAGTTGGTATCCAAGACTTGTAAATACACCTGTACCAATCATGGAAGCAACCACTAAGGACGATGCCGTCCATACAGAAAGATGTCTTCCGCTACTAGACTTGGTCAACGATTAGGAACGATAAAGATTATAAGCCAAAAGAAACCAACCTACAATAAAACATACACCACCAATTGGCGTAATTGCTCCAAGCCATCGCGTGTTGGTTAGTACAAGTAAATATAAACTACCCGAAAAAATAATAATTCCAGCGATAAATAAATATGCAGGGATTTGAATTAAATCATGAGATATATGAAAACCAATTCCGCCAAGAATTAATAATCCAAGAGCATGATACATTTGGTATCGTATACCTTTTTCAAATGTAACTAAATCTGCCGCGGAAACTTTTGCTTTTAAACCATGTGCACCAAATGAGCCAAATAAAATAGCTAAGCCAACAAAAATAGCACCAATTATTAACCAAGTTTTCATTTATGACTCTGTACGTTGGATAACTGTACGCATTGGAAACGGAATTTCAATACCTTCTTCATTGAAACGTTTATGGAGTCTTTTCACAAATTCATGAATAATAGGATTTTGATCTCCATATTTTTTTCCACGAAAATAGACAATACAATCAATGCTTGAATCACCAAAGCCACGAAACTTAAATGCAGGTGTTGAATTTTTATTTGTTTGTTCTAAAGCTGCATGTACATCTTTGGCAACTTCCATAACAACTTGTTCCACTTTTTCTAAATCAGAACCATATCCCACGCCAATGGGAACTTTAACTGAAAAACTTGGATCGCCACTATCATAATTTTTTATGATTGCTTTGGATAGCTTTGTGTTCGGAATTTGAATAATATTATTCGTTCTTTCCAACATTTTGGTATTCCGCCACGTAATATTTTGGATGTACCCCATTTCGCCAGAATCTAAACTAACAAAATCACCCGGTTGAACCTTTTTACTCAATAAAATATGTAGACCTGCAAATACATCAGTTAAGGTATCTTTCAATGCAAGAGAGACAGCCAAACCACCAATTCCCAATGCGGTAAGCATGGGTGCAATAGAAATTTCCAAAGCATCTAAAATTATAAGTAGTCCAACAATATAAACGGTGACCCATACAAAGTTTGTAAACATTGTTGTTGAAGGAAACCCACCACCTTGCTTTTTTGACCAAATATTAAGAAGACCAACGATGAGTTTTGCTGCAGCATGAGTGATCGAGGAAATTAAAATAATTATCAAAAATTTGGAGATATAAAGTCCAATGGGTTCTACAATTTCAACTCCGCGTAAAGCGATTGATAATCCTGCCCAAAAGAACCAAAGAATTATCTGAGATTCAACAGCATCTAATATTATATCATCTCCTTCCCATTCGGAATTAGCTGCAGCCTTTTTGAGACGAGAATGAATAACTTGTTTAAATACCATACCCAGTGTAATGGCGGTGAAAACAATTAAAATAGGAACCAACCATGTGGTTAAAAATTGATTTGTTTGAATTGTACTAATAATTGTATCTATCATAAGGCGAGGAATTTAAGGTTATTTTTATTGAAAATAATTAAGAATGTATTGCAATTATTATTGGATGGTTTCAGTTTTATTTTAATTTGGATTTTATCCAATCCAACGAAAAACCCAATGATATGAGATGATGATTCCCTAATCCATCTGTTGAATTAGAAGATAAAAAGGCATAATCAATTCCAAATCCATCCCATTGCATTCCTAATCCACCGGTGGAATTATTAATAGAATTTTTTCCCAAACGAATAAATAGTTTATCTTTATAGATTCCTTCAAGTCCAAAAGAAGCATCCATAGAAAATGCCGCAAATCCTATCTGTGAATTCAAATGACGATTAGATGTAGAAATATCCAGATTAAATAATGAATGTAGTTTTACAGGAACCTGCGTTAAAACCAATGGATGATGAATTCCAACTGAAACTGTGGGAGTTGTCCCTTCAACCGTACCATTATCCCAAATTAATCCAGATGCTGGAAGATTCCGGGCTACAATACCAATATTAGTTAAATTTATTTTTTTCATTATTCCGATATCAATTCCAACACCCAAAGCAAAATGAGAATCCAATGAATAAGATAATACTTTTACACCAATACCAACGGGCATTTTTCTAAACTCGTGATTAAATGCAGCATGAATGCCAACTTGATGCTGACTAAAAAATTTGATTTGATCAACGTCCAAACGTTCACCTTCGTCTAAAATGCCATTGCCTTCGCCAGGATCATTAGTTCCAAATTGACCATCAATCCCCCAATCTAAGAGCATATTTCTTGTATCGGGAATTTGGCCTATACCTTCATACAATAAATTTAATTGAATTGGCTTTCCACTTCTTTGAATTTGAAATCCAATCAAATCATTATTTAAAATTCCCGCAAATCGTGATTGGTGAGTCACATGAATAGTTTGAGTGGGCTTAAATGAAAAAATAGGATTTATCAAAGATGCTGTTGGAGACTCAAAATTATAGGCTGTTGTAGCATTTCCTAATGAAGCAGTTCGAGCATCTGTTACATGTTCAAAAAGCTCCCAACCGTAATTCACCCACACTCCATCGGAGAATGCAATGCTCAAAGAAAGCAAAATGATATAATATTTAGTAAAGCTCGTTTTCATGATAGTAGCGGAAAAGTTTGGGATTATTCTATAATCCGTGCTCTTTTTTAATGTTATCTAAAGTTTTTAGTGCTTCCATAGGTGTCATCGAATTCACATCTAATTCATTTAAAGTTTTTCTCAATTTCAATTCTTGTTCTTGAAATAGGGTCATTTGCTTGGACGGCTCAGGAGGTATAGAAGTTCCATTTTTTTCTTCCGACTGTTGGATATGATGATTTAATATTTCAGTTGCTCGATGAATTACCGACTTAGGAAGACCCGCCATTTGAGCAACGTAAATTCCATAACTTTTATCACCTGTTCCTTTAGCAATAGAACGTAAAAAAACAATTTTATCGCCAAATTCTTTTACTTCAACATGATAATTTTCTACTCGATCCAAAATAGATTCTAAATCAGTTAATTCATGGTAATGTGTTGCAAATATTGTTCGTGCTGCTACACCTTCAGTGTTATGTAAATATTCAGTAATAGCCCAAGCCAAGGATAATCCATCATAAGTTGCCGTTCCTCGACCAATCTCATCCAAAAGAATTAAACTTTTATGGGTGGCATTATTTAAAATATTTGCAGCTTCATTCATTTCCACTAAAAAAGTAGATTCACCGCCAGCAAGATTGTCGCTTGCACCAACTCGCGTAAATAAGCGATCCACCACGCCTATCTTTGCAGATTTTGCCGGTACATAACACCCAATCTGAGCCATAAGAGTAATAAGTCCAACCTGACGCAAATAGGTAGATTTTCCTGCCATATTAGGACCTGTAACCAATTGAATCTGATTCTTTTCTGAATGAATTGATAAATCGTTTGGAATGAATTTTTCTGTAGCGGGTAATAATTGTTCAACCACGGGATGTCGTCCATGAATTATATTTAATTCAGGATTATTTGTCAACACTGGGCGAACATATTTTTGGGTATTTGCTGTTGCTGAAAACCCAAGCAATAGATCCATTCGATTTAATGCTTTTGCATTAATATGGATTTTAGAAATTGATAATAATAAGAATTGGCATAACTCAGAAAAAAGCCTTGTTTCTATGGAAATGATTTTATCTTCCGCATTCAAAACTTTTTCTTCATACTCTTTTAATTCATCAGTGATATATCGCTCAGAATTAACCAGAGTTTGCTTTCGTATAAATGTTTCTGGGACTTTATCCTGATGAACTTTAGTTATTTCTATGAAATATCCAAAAACTCGATTAAACCCTACTTTTAGTTTAGGAATTTCCAATTCGTCTCTAAGCGTATTTTGGAAATTCTCTATCCATTCTTTCCCTGAATGAAGCAAAACCCGCAATTCATCTAAATCCTTGTCAACACCAGAACAAATCACATTTCCCATTTTTATCAAAACAGGTGTATCTTCATTGATATTAGATAATATTTTATGAACAATTGTTTGGGTGTCCACAAATGATTTTGCCAACAAAGATAAATTACTATCATCTACAGAATTGAGTTCTTTCTGCCATTCTGGAATTTTCTTTAACGCAAGCGCTAAGCCAATCAATTCTCTTGGAGAAGCTTTCCCTTGGTTGACTTTTCCGAGAATTCTCTCTATATCTGCAGTCTTTCCCAAAGACTCTCTGATAGATTTCATTATTCTATTATGCTGTAAAAATGATTCTACTACATCTAATCGGTGATTTAATTTATTTACATTGGTTAAAGGATAATGAAGCCATCGACGAAGTAATCGACCACCACCTGCAGTTTGAGTTTGATCAATACAATCAATAAGCGTACCATGTGTACCTTGAGTGGCTAAACTTTGAAAAACTTCCAAATTTCGAATTGTATAACCATCTAATCCCATAAAACCATCATTTAATACAGGAACAATTTTTGAAATATGATTAATAGACGAACTTAAATTGGTTTTAATATGATGCATTAGAGCACCACCTGTTGTAATTCCAATTTTCATATCTTCGCACCCAAATCCTTTTAAAGATTTAAGATTAAAATGAGTTATTAATGCTCTATAAGATGAATCAAAATCAAATATCCAATCTTCGATTTGTGTAATAAATGGTCGAAATTCTCGATACCAATCAGTCGTTGAATAAACCACATTTTCTCCAAGAATCATTTCACTTGGTGAAAATTTTAATAAATAATTTTTTAAGTCTTCAACGGGACATTCACCAATATGAAATTCACCCGTAGATGGATCTAAAAATGCAAACCCAGCGCTATTTTTTTCAAATGATATTGCTCCAATATACCTATTCGATTTTTTATTTAAAGCTTGATCGCTTGTTAAGGTACCTGGCGTTACAACTTCTATAACTTCGCGCTTTACAATTCCTTTGGCTAATTTTGGATCTTCCACTTGTTCGCAAATGGCAACACGATAACCTGCTTTCACCAATTTGGGAAGATAATTATCTAACGAATGATAGGGAAATCCAGCCAATGCAACTTCTGAAGCTTTTCCATTTGCACGCTTGGTAAGAACTATACCTAAAACTTTGGCTGTTATTTCTGCATCTTCCAAAAATGTTTCGTAAAAATCACCCATTCGAAATAAAACCAATGTATCTTCGTACTTAGATTTCACATCTAAGAATTGTTTCATCACTGGTGTTTGTGCCACCACAGTTTTAACCATTCAAAGTTTCCCCTTTCACTCGTACATTTTCATGTCGAACCGTGAAATGATTCTTATCAAGATATTCTAACAATGGAATTGCTGTTTTACGAGATAGTCCTGTTATATTTTTAAAATCTGCCACAGTCAATTCATCCTTAGATCGAAAATAATTACTTATATCACTTAATACATTATCAAGGTTTGGACGATTTAGCCAAAATTGATTTCCCAGGTTCTCAACTTTACCTTGAGCAAATAAAAGATGAATTAAATCACCCACCCTTTTTGGGTTAAACCCAGATGTACTGATAATCTCTTTCAATAAAATGGGTTCATATCCGGATTGATTAACAATTGATTCAATTTTTTCTAAATCAATTAAATCTTTTTGAGAGAATTTTGGTTGATAACCAGACAATGAAAACCCTCCTTTTTCTTCGGAAAGTGTTCCTTTTCCAATCATGGTTTTCAATACAAAGATTAACCAATTATCAGACCATTTGACCTGTGTTAAAATTCCATCTGAACTTAAAACGGATCGAAACGAATTTTTCTCGTATGATATATTAAAAAACGAAATAATTTCATTTTCAGCTTTCTTTAATCCACTATCAGTATAAATAAGCCCATTTTGAGTTTCATAACACTTTAGCTTATCGGTCCATTTATCTATTTTAGTTTTTGAAATGAAAAATAAGGATTGCCATTCATTTTTAGTCTTAGGTTTTTTCCAATCTTCATTGATTAAATATTCAAACCTTTTTTGTGGTTCAACTGGAATAGAATCTATTCTATCTCTTAATACTTTCCATTTTAGAACTGGAAACGGATCTAAGATTACTCCGCCTGCAATTGTTTCCATGGGAGAATATGACCTTATTACAAATCGATCATCCATAACAACTGATACAGGAGATTCTAAATCAATAATCAAATTCCCTGATTGGCTTTGTTCTAATCTTCCACCTGACGCCCGACCCAAAACTTCGGCTGTTCCTATATGAAATCGTAAACGCTGATTATTTTTTATAATCCAATTTGTAGAAGAAGTCATGGATATATTTGCTAATATTCTATTTGTTTTTTGTAAACAACCTGGTGTAGCCAAAACGGTTCCACGTGTTAAATTTATTGATTTAACATTTGCTAGATTAATAGCAGCACGATCACCCGATTTCACACTATCGGTTAATCCTCCATGGGTTTGAATCCCTCTTATTTTAGTTTTTATTCCAGACGGTAGAATTTCAATCTCGTCACCATTTTTCGCCAAACCATTCTGAACAGTTCCCGTAGCAACAGTGCCAAACCCCGTTTTAGAAAATACACGATCCACATTCATTCTAAATTGTGAAGATAATGATACTGTACTGAATTGATTTGCCATGGAAATAATATTAGTTTTTAACTCATTTACTCCATCACCTGTAAGATTATTGATTCGATGAATCAATTCAATTTCAAATCCTTGTTTTTCCAATAAGTCCGTAATATCTAATTCGACAAGTTCAAGCCATTCATCGTCATGAACCAAATCAATTTTGGTAAGAGCAACTATTCCTTTTTTAACACCGAGTAGTGTTAAAATATCTAAATGCTCATGCGTTTGCGGCATAATACCATCATCTGCAGCAATTACTAATAGTCCGAAATGAATATTTGCTGCCCCTGCTGCCATATTTCTAATAAATTTCTCATGGCCAGGAACATCAATAATTGTAATGGATTCTGTTAAATGCGCAAACCCTAAATCAATCGTCATTCCCCGTTGTTTTTCTTCAAGAAGACGATCTGTATTGATTCCGGTAAGTGCCTTAACTAATGATGTTTTTCCATGATCAATATGACCAGCTGTTCCAATTACAACTTGTCCCATAACTATATTTCTTGGATTGCAGAAGCAAGCCGGGTAACCTGATTAGGTAGGACAGCTTTTAAATCAATATAAAAAGTGTTTTTTTGAATATATCCCACAACTGGAATCGAACCACATCTGAATGCTTTTGCGATATCTTTTACTTTATAGTTTTTGGGAGAAAAAGTTAAAGCAACACTTTCAATTTTATCTTCTGGCAACGACCCACTTCCAGCTTCTACTTCTGAATTTTTCAGGTCGATCCCTAATTCACGAATTACTTTCTTATCCAAATGGTTTAGGATTTTTTGTCCTCGTGCACTTAATGTTTTTCTAGATGTTGTAAGCATTTTCAGTGACAAATTGTCTTTGCTAAATGAACCTGAATGATAGGATCTTAATGTTTCTTCTAAGAGTCCGATAGTAATTTTATCACTCCGTAATACACGATAGAGCGGATTTTTTTTAAATGCATTAATCCATTTTTTACTGCCAACAATTAATCCCGATTGTGGACCACCTAATAATTTATCTCCTGAAAAGGTTGTGATGTCTGGGCCTACATTCACAATGGATTTAACCGGAATCTCATCTGCCAGCCCCAATTTCTGCATATCCAGGAAAGCACCGCTGCCTAAATCTGCCATAACTGGGATTTTATATTTTTGCCCTAGGAGAACCAAATCAGACAGTGAAACTTCTTTGGTGAATCCTTTTACAATGTAATTACTTGTATGTACCCACAATATTAGTTTTGTCTTTTTGGAAATAGCATTTTCATAATCTTTTAGATGTGTTCGATTTGTTGCTCCCACCTCTTTTATTTTGGCACCACTTTTTTCAATAATATCAGGTATTCTAAATGAGCCACCAATTTCTACCATTTGTCCTCTGGAACAAATCACATCTCCATTAATAGCCATTTCGTTGAGTGCAAGAAAAACAGCAGCAGCATTATTGTTCACTAATAGTGCAGATTCACTGCCACACATAGCACTTAATCTATCATGGATAAGAGATTGTCTATCTCCGCGATTTCCCGATTCTAAATCAAATTCAAGATTGACATACCCATCTAAACGATTGGCTAAGTTTTTTAATTGTTTGCCATGGAAAGGAGCTCGTCCGAAACCAGTATGAAGAACAATCCCTGTTCCATTAATGATATTTACCAGATTAGGTGCAGAGCGTAACCAGACTTGAGATACAATATATTTTACTAACTCATCCTTTGTTTTAGATAGCTTTCCCTTTTTTATAGTATCCCTAATTTTTGATAATTCAGAATTAATAATAAATTTTATATAATCTTCATGTACATATATATCTTGTTTTACTTCAAGCAATACTTGATGTACTGATGGACAGTCTTTTAAGGAAGTTTTCATATTTTCGTATAAGAAGTTCTAAAGAATCTACACTTAGTTCAAGCCATTTGAGATTTTCTTTGAATTAAAAACCAACCCGAAATTACGCCAGGAATTAAACTAATAGCCATGAATGGAAACACCATTTCAATTGAGTGAGCATTGGCAATCCAACCACCTATCGCTGGGGCAAGGCCACCGATACCAAAACTCAAGAAGAATGAAATACCATAACCTAACCCTCGATGTGTACTAGGCGTAAGGTCTGCCAATAACGCATTAGAAATCGGCTGATTCATAAAATGAACAACACCCATAATTATACTTGAGAAGAATAAAAACCAACCTGCTGTAAACCCCAAAAGAGCAATTGCTGGAATATTAAAAAAAATAATCCAAAATAGAAGTTTGGTCCGTTTATATTTATCACCAAAATAACCACCTAATAATTGCCCAACTATTCCACTCGTAAAAACGAGAGTAGTAAAAAGACCTGCTTTTAATGTTTCAGGGAAAAGATTAAATATTCCACCCGTTTGCATACCAAAATGTGCTGGCATGAATGTTGTAATTCCACCAAAGGAAAATCCTAGAGTAATTGCCATGATATAATACAAAATAATAGAAGGACGATCTGTAATATTAATTGAAATATCGTTTTCTGTTTCTATTTGTCGATTGCTCCGACTCACTAAGAAAAATGTGGAGAGTGCCAATCCTATCTGTAAAATAACCCAAATTAAGTATGATGCTCGCCAAGATCCATACTCAGCTGTAATCCCTGCTAATAAAGGGCCTAGGGCTAATCCTGTTGATCCAGCAACACCATGTATAGCTAAACCCTTGCTTAAATTCTTCAGCCTTCTAGATAAAATGGTTAATCCAGCTGGATGATAAATACTCGACGAAAGTCCTAACATAGCTAATCCTAAAGTCATTTGAATGGGAGTATGAGCCAAGACCAATATAATTCCGCCGATTGCAGAACCAATTTGGTATAACAATAATAATACTCGACCACCAAGTTTCTTTTCAAGAAACCCAGCTGGAATTGCACCTAAACCAAACATAAATGCACCTGCTGTTGCCATTATTCCTAAACTATCTAAGCCTAATCCAAATTCGTGCTGAAACAATAACATCAAAGTTGGAAAAACCATCATTTGCGCATGAACGGCTAAGTGCGAAATAGACGTGATGCCGATTAATAATCTATTGTCTTTATCCATAATAAAAAGCCCCTGCCAAAAACATCCGTTTTTGGAGGGGCTTCAGTATAATTAAAATTGAATTTATCGTTTTTCTTCGATACGAGCAGCTTTTGAGCCGACGATATTTTTCAAGTAATTTAGTTTTGCACGACGCACTTTACCACGACGTTTTACATCAATACTAGCAATCATAGGAGAATGGAGGGGGAAAATTCTTTCTACACCAATCCCGTTCGTAATTTTACGAACTGTAAATGAAGCATCTAGACTAGTTCCACCATGACGAGCAATCACAACACCTTCATATCGTTGAACTCGCTCTTTATTTCCTTCTCGGACACGTACATCAACAATCACTGTATCTCCTGATCCAAAATCAGGTACATCCGTTTTTAAAAATTCTTTTGTTGCTTCTACTACTTTATGCATTGTTTTTCTCCATTACTTTCAATTTTTCAAATTTTCTCCAAAGATCCGGTCTCCTTTCTTGAGTCCGACTCTCTTTTTGTTCTTGTCTCCATGCATCAATATTTGCATGATGACCACCCAACAAAACTTCTGGTACATCCATCCCATCAATCTCACGAGGTTGAGTATAATGCGGATGATCTAACAAATCCTGCGAAAACGAATCCGTTAAAGCAGAATCCAAGGTATTGAGTGTTCCTGGAATGAGTCGAACTGTACTATCCAACATTACCATGGCAGGAATCTCTCCACCTGTCATTACAAAATCACCGAGAGAATATTCATGTGTTACATATTTTTCCATGACACGCTCGTCTATTCCCTTGTAATGTCCACAAATGACAATAAGCTTTTTAAGTTGACTGGTTTCTTCAGCATACTTCTGATTCCAAAGTTCACCTTGAGGGGAAGGATAAATTACTTGAACTTCATCCGGTCCACCCACCAACTCCATGGCATAATCAATTGCATCAAATAGCGGCTCTGCCATCATAACCATACCACTACCACCACCAAAAGGTGTATCATCGATTTGTCGATAATTCCCTTTACCAAAATCCCGAAGATTTATAATGTGGAATTTAACCACATTTTTCTCCACAGCCTTCCTAAGAATACTATTCTGGATTAAAGTGTCAATAACATCTGGTACAGGTGTTATGACTGCAATCTGAATCAATCCAACAAACCATCCATCGGTGTGATCACAATTACACCTTCATCATGATTAACACCTTTAACCACTTCTGGAATGACAGGAATTAACATTTCCTTTTCGTCATTTTTTATCACATAAACATCGCTTGTAGGAAGCCACATAACATCTTTCAGAATCCCAACAAATTTTCCAGACTCTGCAAAAACTTCATATCCTAATATGTTTGCACCAATCAGATTTATTTTATCATCACTAGACGCTTCAATAAATATGGTTTGTCCAACAATTCTTTCAGCATCTAAAATAGAATCAACTCCTTCAAACTTGAATCGTCGTCGTTTTCCAATTCCTGTAATAATTTCAAGTCGTACATTTTCAGAAGTATCTGGAGAGAATCCCAACATCAACTTTTTATCTTCAATGTAATCATCAAAATACCTAGACAAGGGACGCAACCGTACATCTCCAGTAAGCCCTGAAGTTGTTGTAATAGTCGCAATGGGATGAACATGGTTTTTCACTCAATATCCTCTTAATCGACAACATCCAATCGAGCACGCTTTCCACCTTCTTTAGCATTGATTGCAAAAACCAATGTTCGCAAAGCTGAAATATTCCGTCCACTTTTTCCGATTACTTTACCATAATCGCCTTCACCAACGGTTAATTCATAGACAAGTCGTTGTTCTGATTCAACAATTTCAATATTCACTTCATCTGGTTTATCAACCAAGAGCTTTATAGCTTGTTCAATGAATTCTAACATAGCGTCTTTCATGTAATTATCTAATTAATCACTTAGAATAATATTTATTTTTTATCTTTGGATTCTTCAGCAGGTTCATCAGCTTTTACTTCAGCGACTTCTTCTGTTGGAGCTTCTTCTTCAGCAGGTTCATCAGCTTTTGCTTCAGCGACTTCTTCTGTTGGAGTTTCTTCTTCAGCAGGTTCATCAGCTTTTGCTTTAGCGACTTCTTCTGTTGGAGTTTCTTCTTCAACAGGTTCATCAGCTTTTACTTCAGCGACTTCTTCTGTTGGAGCTTCTTCTTCAGCAGGTTCATCAGCTTTTGCTTCAGCGACTTCTTCTGTTGGAGTTTCTTCTTCAGCAGGTTCATCAGCTTTTGCTTCAGCGACTTCTTCTGTTGGAGCTTCTTCTTCAGCTTCTACAGAATTTGATTTTTCTTCGATATTCTTTTCAGCTCGCTCATTACGGGATTTGATAACGTCTTCACGATTCAATTCCCATTTTTTCATCTCTTTTTCAATTTGAGCTTCATCCAAGCCTTGTTGAATAAGATGCCATTGATGGGCAATTCCAGCGCGGCGCATCAATTTATGTGCTGCATCGGTGGGTATAGCTCCTTCACCTAACCAATGAATAATTCTCTCACCTTTTAGGTCATATGATCGATTTGCATCGATTGGATTGTACCATCCCAATTCTTCAATTGCTGCTCCATCACGTCGATTACGCGAATCCATTACAACCACTCTATAAAACGGTCTATTCCGACGTCCAATTCGTTTCAATCTTATTTTCGTCGCCAACTTGTATCTCCTTAATTAAATCTACCAAAACTCCCCATTCCGGGAAGTCCTTTATTTTTCATTTTACCCATCTTTTTCATCATTTTTTTCATTTGAGAAAATTGATTTAAGAGAGCATTTATTTCCTGTACCGGTCGCCCACTTCCTTTTGAGATTCGCAATCTTCGACTGCCATTAATCCTTTCAGGTTGTTGGCGCTCTCCCGGCGTCATAGAATTGATAATCGCTTCAGTCCAACCGACTTGACGATCATCCATATTCAATTGTTTTAAAGCTTTAGAATTCATACCAGGCATCATTCCTAACAAATCCCCCATAGAACCCATTTTTTTCATCTGTTGTAATTGTAGTTTAAAATCATCTAAATCAAACGTGTTTTTCACCAATTTTCTTTGAAAATCCTTCGCTTGATCTTCATCAAAGATATCTTGTGCTTTTTCTACGATTGAAACTACATCGCCAAATCCTAAAATTCGATCGGCTATTCGTTTCGGATCAAATACATCCAACCCATCCAGTTTTTCAGATGTACCAATAAACTTTATTGGTTTACCGGTTACTTCACGAATTGATAATGCAGCGCCCCCACGTGCATCACCATCCATTTTTGTGAGAATCACTCCCGATAAAGGTAATGCTTCGTGAAATGCTCGTGCGGAATTCACTGCGTCTTGGCCTGTCATTCCATCAGCGATATATAATGTTTCATCAGGTTTAACTTCATCAAAGATCGCCTGAATTTCCACCATCATTTCGCCATCCACATGAAGTCGACCAGCTGTATCTAATATTACAACATCATTTTTCAAAAATCTTGCTTCTTCGATTCCCCGTTTGCAAATAGCAATTGGATCATCAGAACCTTCTTCGTAAACAGGCACGCCTGCTTGTTCTCCAACACTGATTAACTGTTGGATTGCTGCAGGACGATAAATATCAGCTGCAACCATCAAGACAGATTTTCCGTTTTTTTTCAACCGATATGCGAGTTTTCCCGCTGTGGTTGTTTTTCCAGCGCCTTGAAGCCCTGCTAATAAAATAACAGCAGGTTTTCGCTTCAAATCTAACCCTTCAATATCCGAGCCTAATAGTGTTACCATTTCATCTCGAATAATTTTTACGAATTGTTGGCCAGGTTTAATCGACTTTAATACTTTTGTTCCCTGTGCCTTTTCTTGCACAGTTTTCACGAATGCCTTTGCCACCTTAAAGTTCACATCTGCATCTAATAATGCTCTACGGACTTCCCTTACGGTGTCATTGATATTCTTATCGGTTATTTTCCCTAATCCCCGAACATTTCGGAAAATAGATTCAAACCGTTCTGTTATTTGATTAAACATTGAATTCAGATTCGAATAAAGCCTGTGAAATTAGGTCAATTATGCCATTAAAGTAAATGTGAAAAGCAATTTAGATAAATGATAATTATTAGACAATATTCTTAAAAAACATAATAATCTTTTTCAAAAAACATACACATCTCACTTTCAACACTCTACACATTGTGTCTAATCATTTAAACTGTAAATTCATTTATATATTAACTTGCGGCGATTAAATTGTTTCAAATTTTAATATTTAATTTCTAAATAAATTGGTAAATGATCAGAATAACCACCAAGTAACCGGTTTCCTGCCCAGAACCGAAATGGATAACCATCATATTTTCCATCCTGTTGTCTATATTTTTCGCCATCAAACACACCTACAGAATTTTGAATTAATTTTAATCCAGTATTATCGGCTAACCCAATACTAACTATCAAATGATCATAAACTAAATCTTTTCCACCATACTTATAAGTACTTCCATTTGGATTACGATGCCATGGCTTCATTAGATTCCATAATAATGATTCACCCGATAAAACATCATCTAAATTAAGGCTTGCACCTAAATTAATAATTACAGATGGATCAATGGGTTCATCATTTAAGTCGCCCATAATTATAATTTCAGCACTGGCATCCTTGGAGAGAATAGATTCAACTTTTTTCCTTAATGTATTCCCTGCCGCAGCCCGAAGTGGAATTGATTTTTTTGCGCCTCCATATTTAGATGGCCAATGATTTACAAACAAATGAAGGTCAACCTCATTTATTTTGGCATTAACATATAAAATATCTCTCGTTGGTTTTTCCGTTGGCAATTTTACAACCAGTGGTATTGAATGAATTATGCTTACTTTTTTTGAATCATAAAGAAGTGCAACATCAATTCCACGGAAATCAGGTGAATCAAAATGGATAATTTTATAATTTCGTTTAACGACCTTGTTAAGTTCTTCCAGAACAAATCGATTCTCAATTTCACATAGGCCCAATATATCGGAGTCCAGTTCATTCAAAACTTCAGCCATATTTTTCAATTTTAAATCATATATCTCTTGAGTTACATTTTTTTTTCCACCAAAAGCAAATTCATTATCGTTTGTTTTTGGATCATCTTTTAAATCAAATAGGTTTTCAACATTCCAAAATGATACTTTTATTGATTCACCGGATAAAACAGTCCCAGAAAGGTAAAATATCAAAGTGAATAATTGTAAGTTTTTTTTCATTCAGTAATCTCTTATGAAATTGTGCGAAAAATTTACTTTAACTAGTATTAAAGTTAGGAAATTAAAAAGCTATCTTTTAATATTCTACTCAATTTTTTAAAAAAATCAACCAAAAAACAATTATATGGAATCAGGAAAAGAACTTAACACACTCCTCCAGGTCTTATCTGGAGAACAACAAATCATTCAAAGAACAGATCAAAAAGCATTCACGTTGCTATCTATTCTAGGTGTCTTCATGGTATTTTTCATTGTCCATTTTCCGAAAATTCAGATGAATACGTTTATCTTTATTTTGATGATGATTTATTTTTGCGCTGCAATGGGGACCATTTTCTATCTTGTGAGAGTCATTGTACCTCGCGTTCAAAAACGAAAAGTTAAAACGCTTAATAACAAAGTCGAACAAGATGAAATCATTAACCCAACTTTTTTTGCCGGAATTAGTCAATTCAAATCACCTGAAGAATATGCTTTTTACCTTAAATCGATGGTTAAAGATGATGAGCAACTCTATCAAATGTTTGCATCACAAGTATTTGCTTTGGGTAATATTAACTTAGTTAAAACCGAAAATATAAGAATGTCTATTTTCTTCTTTATGACAGCACTTCTATCTGAACTATTGATAATCATAACAATGGCCTATGCACGTGCATTACCATTTTTATTTCCAAACGGATGAAATCATTTTTATCCATATCCTTTATCTTTTTATTCATAAATGGGTGCGTGCCGCAAAGCACACCAGGGCCGCAAGGTTCTAAAGGGATTCCGGGAGAAAAAGGATTAACTGGAACACAGGGACCAAAAGGAGAACAAGGCATAAAGGGAGATTCAGGTAAACCCGGAAAAAGTATCCCTATCGATCACCTCGTAAAACTACAAGACTTCTTATCTCTAATTAATGAGAATACAAAAGAACATATTGTCGGTGTAGAGTCCTTCAGTTTTGGTTTAGCGCCCCGCGTGACCGGTTTTTGCTATTTAACAAATACTGGAAGAATTTTCAAACTTGAGAATAAAAATACTCGAGTATTAGGAGAATCAATTATATTTCTGAGCAAAATTGGACCTACAGATGATTTTATCGGACTTTCTAGAATTGCATATGGAGATGATATAAAACAGTTTTTTTCAGCTGTTACAAAATCAGGTATGATTTATACTTCAGAAGATTTAAAAATTTGGAAAGTTCAGGGGAATATTTCTATAAATTAAAAAAATAATTGAAACTTTTATCACATTTAGGAGTACAAGTAGAAAGGAGCAGACATCCCATGGTAACACCTTCGTTACTTCTCCTTGGTTTGAGACTGTCTGTTCCTTTTTTTATAATTTCTCTAAATCACCCGTTCCTTTTGTAACTGTCCTAACTAGTTTAATTAATTCATTTAACTTATTTGAATCAATTTCGATAATCCATTTTAAATTATCATCGCTTTGATTATCTCTGATTATACCGCCTAGTCGAGAAATTGATTGTGAAAGATTGCCATAAAATGCCATAGGACTTGTAATAAAATATTTATCCTTTTTCATCCATTTTACAAAGTCTGTTTTATCAATGACAAGTTGAGCGGATTGACTGTATGCGTCAATTAAACCACGTTTACCTAATTTGATACCACCAAAATATCGAATAACTGCTAATCCACAATTAACAACCTGTTTTTGTTTTAAAGTATTTATTATTGGGAAACCAGCTGTTCCTGAAGGTTCTCCAGAATCTGATGAATTTTCTTCTAACTGGTTTTGAACAAATATTCTGTATCCCCAACAAACATGAGATGCATCATAGTATTCTTTTCTTAATCCGGACAACCATAACTTGAAATTAGTTACATCATCAAAATAACTTAGGCGTGAAATAAACTTGGATTGTTGTTCTTTAAAAGTGTGGAATTGAGAATGTTTTGGACTAACCAAACTCATTTTTTTCTAAATGATAATTTGAAAGGAATTCCATTAAAATTGAAATAGAGACGGAGTTGATTCTCTATATATCGTTTGTAAGATGTTTTAACTGCTTTAGGATGATTTGAATAAAGCGCAATTACTGAAGGGCTTCTGCTCACCTGAGTTGCATATTTTATTCGAATAAGCCTACCTTGTTCAGCTGAAGGTGGATTTTTTGTAATTATTTTATCTAAGGCATCATTTAATTTTTTAGTTGATACTAAATCTTGGCTACGTTTATATACTTCCCAAGCTGTTTCAAGTACTTTATGAATTCGTTGCTTAGTTATTGCAGAAATAAATAATAATGGGTAGTGATCTAATGCTTTAAATTGATAACGAATTTCATCTTCAAAGTTCTTCATGGTATAAGTTTCTTTTTGAATTAGATCCCATTTATTGACCACAAAGATAAGACCTTTCCCCTTGTCCATGACAAAATCAACAATAGATTTATCTTGTTTCCCAAATCCTTTTTCAGCATCGATCAAAACCAACACAACATTGGCACTATGAATAGCATTTTGAGTTCTTACGGTAGAATAATATTCTATCTTGTCTTTTATTTTTGCTAATTTTCTTAATCCGGCTGTATCAACAAGCGTGACATCTTCTCCATGCCATTTGATATGAGCATCAATTGCATCACGAGTTGTCCCTGCAATGGGAGTAACAATGGTTCTCTCTTTTTGCAGTAATGCATTAGTCAGAGAAGATTTTCCAACATTTGGCATGCCAACGATTGCGAGACGCAGGCCTTCATCATCGTCAGTTTCAGTGGGCGGTTCTGTTAAGTTTAACTTGCTTAAAATTGTATCCAATAAATCACCTATTTGCCTTCCATTTAATGCGGAAATTGGCATAATAGAATCCAAGCCAAACTCATGAAATTGATGAATAAGGTTATCTGTTTTATATCCGTCACATTTATTGACAGCGAGAATGTAGGGTTTTCCACTCTCTCTTACGAATTGTGCTAATGCCTGATCACTAGCAGTAATTCCTTGTTTTCCATCTACCATAAAAAGGACTAAATCAGACTCGGCCATCGCTTGTTGTGCTTGTTCCCTGACTGCAGCATTAAATATATCAAAATCATCAGGGATGTATCCACCTGTATCAACGAACTTTAACGGATGGGCACACCATTCCATATCACCATAAATCCGATCTCTTGTAATACCTTCCTGAGCGTCAACAATCGCCTGGCGCTGACTGAGAACACGGTTGAAAAATGTTGATTTTCCAACATTCGGCCTTCCTACAATTGCAATTATTGGCTTTACCATAATTCGTTTAACCTACAATTTTGAGAATAATCCAAACAAGTACATAGGCAATTACTGCATGCACAGCTAACGCCATAAAAAATTCTTTCATATTTCCTCCCATCACTTATTACTTTTACCTGCATTTTGCAGTAAAAATTTAACTCTATTTTTCTTCCCATAAATTGAATGTAAGACCAAAAGGGTCCTTCATATAACAATCCTTACCTTTTCCTTCCCATTTAATGATTTTACATCCATTTGATTCTAAATACACTCGTGCAACTTCAACATTTTTCACATAATATTCCATCACTGGAGTCTCGACATCTTTATTTTCCTGAACATACATTTTAATTGGACCGTTTTGAACCTCAAGATATGTCGGATGTTCTTTTATCACTAAGCCCATCACATTTCCATAAAAATCCGAGGATATTTTCCAATCCTTAGAATGTACTGCAATATTTGTGCTCATTTGAAATTTTGGATTTTTCATTAAATTTATTCAATTTATGAGTAGGAATTTACTTCTGGAATGGTCTATATCTTTTAGTTTTTAGTATTCGAATTATAGATATTTAAGAACAACTTTCTTACACTCATTTTAAGGATAATTTGGCCTATTGAAATATCGCCAAATAAAGAGAAGTACTATTCCAGCTATATTAGAAAACCAAATCTCCGGACGATCCCATGAGATACCATCAAAAGAAAATTCTGAAAATGGCCAAAATATTTTTGGTGGAAAAAATGCTTTACTGTGAAATGGGAAATCGAAAAAAACATGAAAAGGCCATCCTAACATCGCAAAAGCAAAAGACCGATTCAAAAACCAAACCATTGTAATAACTATTACCGCTGAAAAAAGACTATGAGAAATATCGTAATTAATGAAAACCCAAGTTGGAAAAGTATCTAAACCAGATCTTCCAACAGAAAATTCAAAAGTAATAATTTGGATAACAAGCAACATCTCAAAAGAAAACAAATTTGGTGTTACACCCCAGAAAACGGCCACCATTTATAGCCATTATATCCGAAAAGTCATCTTCCCCATAATGCATGGCTTAATGTATCCATTTTTTGTATATTTTTTTATTAATTAGGTAAAATGAGCGGGTGATGAGAATCGAACTCACGTCTCTAGCTTGGGAAGCTAGGGTAATAGCCATTATACGACACCCGCAATGGGTATAAATTTTAGGAATAGATTTTGATGAATAAAATAATGATTTAACTATTTTTTAGTTTATTTTAAAACATGCCAATTGTTTGAATTTAATTAGTGATATTGCGTAGTTTAGCGCAAACTTGTTTAAGTCCAACATCAAATAATAAAAATTTAAATATAATTTTAAATTGATTATTATTTAATTATTTCTCGACGAGAACTTACATTATTTCAGTTTAATTCTTGTTTTTTTCACCTTGTGTTTTCTATATTTGTTTTAGCCAACCCCGTGATTTATCGCACTTTCATTTGTCGTCTTTTTTTTATTATGAATTAAAAATGAATATCTGTACATAATAAGTACAGAAGAATACCCAAGGAATTATACTTATGGCAGAAGCGATGGAACTTAATCTCTCGTTAAATCAGCCTGGCTCTCAGCCACTTGATACCCCAATTACATCAACTATAAAATCTTTAGAAAGTGATTCTCCGTTCCAAGTCCCAAAAGAATATACAATCACAGAATATTATGGTGATGATCAACTCGGATCAGATGTATTAAAAAATAAATATCTCGCTCCATGGGAAGAGCACCCATACCAACTATGGACACGGCAAGCAACGGCATTGGCATCTGTTGAAAAAACAAAAGTGTTGCGTAATAAATGGGAGAAAAGTTTCTTTTCTATTTTAGAAAATTTTAAATTTGTTCCAGGTGGCCGTATTATGCATGGAGCAGGACGGGAAGATATAACAACGACATTGAACAATTGTTATGTGGTTGCTATACAGGATGATTCTATTAAATCCATTTATGATACAATTATCAATGAAGCATTAACCTACAAATATGGTGGTGGATGCGGGCACGATCTCTCTATTCTCCGGCCAGCCGGAAAAGCCATTAATGGCACTGGTGGCGAATCTTGTGGTCCTACTGGATTCATGAATCTTTTTAGCGAAAACACCAATACAATTGCTCAACATGGACGACGTGGGGCAAATATGCAAACCCTAAGAATTGATCATCCTGATATTGAGAAATTCATCGGTATTAAAACGGGAAATATTGATATGATTAAATACTCCAATATTTCAGTCCTTTTAACACATGATTTTATGGATGCAGTTCAAAATGATAGCGACTTTGATTTAACCTTCGAAGGCGAAATTTACAAGACTATAAAAGCCAAAACACTTTGGGATGAAATTACCGCTCACGCACATTCCAGCGCAGAACCCGGGTTACTATTTTGGGATACAATGAAAGATTATCACAATGCTGAATATTGTTCCCCACTCGTTTCGACAAATCCATGTGCAGAGCAACCTTTACCTGATGGTGGTTGTTGCAATCTTGGCGCAATCAACTTAGAAAGGTTTGTTGATGATAAAGGGAATTTCATGATTGACCAATTCAAAGAAACCATCGGAATTGCAACTCGATTTCTAGATAATGTTGTGGATTACAACATGGATCGCCATGCATTAGAAGACCAAAAAAGAAATGCGAAAGTGGATCGTCGAATCGGACTTGGTATTTTAGGACTTGGAGATATGCTTGTTCGAATGGGAATTAAATATGATAGCGAAGATGCGCTACAAACCATTGACCAAATTATGCAGATATTTCGAGATACATCCTATGAAACAAGTGTAGAACTTGCTGATGAAAAAGGTCCATTCCCGAATTATGATTGGACCGGATATTCTAAAAGTAAATTTGTTAAAAATCTACCCAAATCATTACAAAAGAAAATTAAAGATTCAGGGATTAGAAACTGTACAATAACTACAGTGGCACCCACAGGATCAGGTGCAATCGTTTCACGGGTAACATCTGGCGTTGAACCAATCTTTGCCACATCCTATAAAAGACGTGTAAAAAAGAATGATGATGGATATGGAAAATCTTTCAATGAATACAAAGTGTATCATCCGATTATTGGACAATTATTTGAAAATGATGAAAATCTCCCCGATTACGTGGTTACAGCTCATAATATTGATCCTTTTTTCAGAGTAAAAATGCAAGGTGTAATTCAAAAGTATATTGACTCATCTATTTCTTCTACAGTGAATCTTTCTGAAAATATTACGATTGATACTGTTGCGGACATTTATATGACAGCCTATGAAGCGGGATTAAAAGGGATTACCGTTTATCGAGAAGGTAGCCGTGAAGGGATTTTAATATCAGACGAGAAAGATAAAAAAGAAAATACAACTACAAAAACAGAATTAAAGACTGATGTTGAAGAAGCTTCACGTATCGAAAAGACCCCTAGGATAAGACCCACTCAAACAATTGGTGTGACGCGTCGAATACGTACAGGTGAAGGTACACTTTACATTACAATCAATGAAGACGAGAATGGCCTTTGTGAAGTGTTTACCACCATTGGTAAAGCAGGGGGGAATGCAGCTGCACAATCAGAAGCCATTAGCCGATTAATATCCTTATCACTACGCTCGGGGCTTGACCCTCACGCAATTGTTCGACAGTTAAAAGGAATATCAGGACCAAACCCCACATGGGAAGATGGTCGACTTATTCTATCAACGCCAGACGCAATTGGAAAAGCTTTAGATGATTATCTAATCGAAAGAGAACGTAATGACGTTGATAGCCTACAGCATAAGTCTGAAAAGCCATTAATAACTTTAGCACAAGAGCCAAAGAAAGAAAATAGTCTAATAAATTGTACAAAATGTAATAATCATAGCGTGGTTAACGAAGGTGGATGTCTCACATGCCGAGAGTGTGGTTGGTCAAAATGCGACTAACCTTTTAAATAGATATCATTTTAAAATACCTAACAAAAAAGCCCACTGTGATTGCAATGGGCTTTTTTGTTAGGCTAAATTTATAATAAAATTAAACTTCTAATATTTCTATTTCTTTTTCATCTTGAATCGTGTTCAATTTTTTAATATGATTATCCGTAAAATTTTGTACATCGCCTTCATAATCCTTAATTAAATCTTCAGACACATGATCATCTTTTCCAAATTCTTGAAGATGATGAATTCCATCTCTTCTTACATTTCTGATTGAAATTCTTCCTTCTTCTACTAATTGATGAACGAATTTATTTAATTCCTGACGACGTTCTTCACTCAAAGGTGGAATAGGAATTAATACTGCTGTTCCATTATTTCCTGGCATAAAACCCATATTAGCATTTATAATCGCTTTTTCAATAATTGGTATTAATGTTTTTTCATAAGGCGTTAAAGTGATTAGACGCGGTTCAGGAACCGAAATAGTCGCAACTTGGTTTAATGGTGTCATGGAGCCATAATAATCTATGGTCAGCGAGTTAAACATTTCGGGATTCGCTCTCCCTGTACGAACTTTATTTAATTCGCCTTGACAATGAACAACAGCTTGGTCCATTCGATGTTTTATATCTTTTAATATATCTTCAATCATAATTTTACTCTGTAACTAATGTCCCAATTTTACTACCTAGAATCAATGCTTTCAAGTCCCCTCTTCTGCTGATATTAAAAACACGAATTGGTAAGTTATTTTCTTTACACAATGTGATAGCTGTTAAATCCATCACACGTAGATTATCTTGCAGAACTTTTTGGAAGGTAATTGTTTCATATTTAATTGCATCTTCATGAATCATAGGATCTTTATCATAAATACCATCAACTTTAGTTCCTTTTAAAACAATTTCCGCACCTAATTCAGTTGCACGAAGTGCTGCTGCAGAATCTGTTGTAAAAAATGGATTACCAGTTCCGCCAGCAACAATAACAATTCGACCTTTCTCTAAATGTCGAATTGCACGACGACGAATATATGGTTCAGCAATTTGGGATACATTGATAGCGGATAATGTTCGAGTTTCACACCCTACATTTTCTAGGGCATCTTGAAGTGAAATCGCATTCATAATAGTAGCCAGCATACCAAGATAATCACCCGTAACTCGGTCCATACCTTTATTTGCAGCTTGCATTCCGCGAAAAATATTACCAGCACCAATAATTAAACCAATGCTAATACCTAGTTGTTGAATGGATTTTACCTCATTAGCTAGGTAAGATGCTTTTTCGGGATCAATACCAAATCCATCCTTACCAGCCAATATCTCTCCTGAAAGCTTTAGGAGAACACGGCGATAAAGCGGCTCAGCCATTGTGTCGGTTATGCTTGACCGTTACTAGTAGGATCGGCTTCGCCGATTGCAAATCGTATAAAACGATTAATGCTTATATTTTCACCTAAGGTTGAAATTGCGCCTGTAATTAAATCTCCAACTTTTTTATCAGGATCTTTAATATAGATTTGATCTATTAGGCATGATTCAGAATAAAATTTATTGATTCTACCTTCAACCATTTTCTCAATGATATTATCGGGCTTTCCTTGTGACTTAGCCTGCTCAGTAAAAATATCTTTTTCACGAGCAATGGTAGCATCATCAATTGAATCACGATCTAACCCTAAAGGATTTGTCGCTGCAATTTGCATTGCAATATTATGAGCCAATTCAGTAAAACCATCTGTATTTGCAACGAAATCTGTCTCACAATTTAATTCAACCAGAACACCTAAACGGCCTCCAGCATGAATGTAAGAATAAACTAACCCTTCTTTTGTTGCGCGAGCACCTTTTTTCTCAGCTTTTGAAACTCCCGTTTTCCGAAGGTGATCTACAGCTTTTTCAATATCGCCATCTGTTTCTACAAGTGCTTTTTTACAATCCATCATTCCAGCACCCGTTTTATCGCGTAGAGTTTTTACAAGTTTTGCATCAATACCCATTTGAATTATTTAGCCTCAGAATCAGGTTTATTTGATCCTTTTTCATTAATCGTTTCTTTTACAGCTTTTTCTTTTGGCTTTTTTGCTACAGGTGAAGTTTTGACTTTTTCTTTTGTATTTTTTGTGGTTTTCTTCGGTTTTGTTTCTACTGTTTTTTCTTCAATAACTTGTGTTAATATTTCTGCTTTTACTTTTGAATCTTTTTCAGATTTTTTTGTTGGTGTTTTTTCAGATAGTATTTCTGAATTATTATTATCTTTATCTGAATCTATTCCCTTCACTTCATTAATAGCATCGGCTAAAGAACCAACAATTAATTGAATTGCACGAATGGAATCATCATTTGCCGGAATTGCGACGTCCACTTTATTGGGATCTGTATTAGAGTCAACGATAGCTATTACAGGGATATCTAAACGTTTTGCTTCACGAATAGCCGTATCTTCATATTGTGCATCAACCACGATAAGTGCGTTAGGTAAACGACGCATATCTTTAATACCACGATGTTGATCTGCCAGCTTCACTCGTTCACGATTCAACATCTGTGTTTCTTTTTTTGTTAGATTTTCATAAAGTTTAGAGCCTTCTTTTTCTAACATTTTCAATCGTTTAATACTTTTTTTAATCGTTGAAAAGTTTGTTAGAGTTCCGCCCAACCACCGTTCGACAATATAAAACATGCCACATCTATCAGCTTCTTGTTGAATAATTTCCTGTGCTTGTTTTTTAGTCCCAACAAATAATATCTCACCGTTTTTACCAACAATTTTCTTAATGAAAACACATGCTTTATTGATTCCTTCTATAGTGGAATCAAGGTTAATAATATGAATTCCATTCTTTTCAAGAAGAATGTGTGGTTTAAAATTGGGGTTCCACTTTCTGGTTACGTGCCCAAAATGAGCGCCGGTTGCCAGAAGATGTTCAAATTTGACTTCAGCCATATAATTTTATCTTTTAGAGAATTGAAAGTTTGCACGTGCACCAGGTTGACCGGGTTTTTTCCGTTCAACTTTCCGCGCATCACGTGTGAGGAATCCTTTTTCTTTCAGAATAGAACGATAATCATCGCTTACTCCGAGAAGTGCTCGTGAAATACCAAGACGAATTGCACCAGCCTGACCGGTTAATCCTCCTCCATTCACATTCACTTTAATGCTGTAGGCTTTTTCGCCTTCAATAGCCACAAGTGGCTGTAAAACAACTGTTGCCAATGTTGCACGACATAAGTAATCGCGAAACGGTTGGCCATTCACTTGAATGTCGCCTTTTCCTGGTGACATAAAAACTCGAGCGATGGATCTTTTCCGGCGACCCGTACCATAATAAGTAGCTTCTGACATAAATTTAGAGTTCTAATATTTTGGGTTGTTGAGCTGTATGCGGATGATCTGTTCCTGCATACACCTTTAAATGAGAATTAATGCTTCGACCTAATCGATTATGGGGTAGCATACCTTTGACGGCATTTTCTACGATACGTTCAGGATATTTTCGGCGTAACTCAGCAACGGAAGTTTCTTTTCCACCACCAGGATACCCTGTATGGCGAAAATAGGTTTTATCCGTTTCCTTTTTTCCAGTCACCTGAATCTTCTCTGCATTTATAACAACAACGCAGTCCCCCATATCCATATGAGGTGTATAATTCACCTTATGTTTTCCACGTAGGATTTGAGCAATTTTTGAAGCGAATCGGCCAAGGGTTTGTCCTTCGGCATCTGCGATCCACCAATTCTTTTCTATTTCTGATTGTTTTATTGATATAGTTTTCATTTTCACTTCGATTAGAGCCCACAAAATTAATTGCACTTTATAGACAGAGTCAATAAATATTGTTATAAAAATACATCTTAATTATTAGTAATAAATCCACATGAAATTGTATGGATTACTTTTCCCGATAACCCTTTATTGTAAAAAGGTGAATTGATAGAACGCGATTGAACATGTTCTCGAGAGAATGTCCATTCCTGATCTGAGTCAACTACGATAAGTTCAGCTTCTATTCCTTCTCCAAATAAATCCGAATCAAACCCCATTATATTCCGAGGGTTTACTGTCAGTAATTTAATTAACGATTCTAAAGTCATCCCTTCTTCATCTACTAAAACTTTTTTCACAGCACCAAAACAGGACTCTAGACCAATCATACCAAAAGAAGCTAAATCAAAAGTTGTTTCCTTATCTTCTATTGTATGCGGTGCATGATCTGTAGCAATACAATCTAGTGTACCATCTAAGACTCCTTCAATTAATGCTTTTCTGTCTTTTTCGGTTCGAATAGGAGGTGCTACTTTTAAATTTGTATTGAAACATCTTAAAGCTTCGTCATTAAAGAATAGATGATGAGGCGTAACTTCTGCTGTTACTTTTTCATTGTTGATTTTCATTTTACGAATATGGTGAACTGCTTTTTCTGAACTGACATGAGGGACATGTAATCTCGCTCCTGTAAATTCAGCCAATTCTAAATCACGATGAACCATGGCAGATTCTGCCAAATCAGGATTTCCCTGGAGCCCCAAATGTGTAGAAATTTTCCCTTCATGCATCACACCTTCAGCTCGAAGACATTCATCTTCTGCATGATTTATGATCGGTAAATCCATTAACGTTGAATATTCTAGAGCAATACGCATCATGGCACCATCTTGGATAGGCAATCCATCATCACTAAATGCCACAGCTCCTTCTTGATGCATGAGACCCATTTCTGTTAAATCATTTCCACCTTGAGTTTTGGTAACAGCACCAATTGGATGAATATGAATTGGACATTTTTCTGCTTTTTTAATAATGAAATTGATGGATTCAGGTGTATCAAGAGGTGGATTTGTATTTGGCATAACACAAACACGAGTAAATCCCCCAGCCATTGCCGCGCGAGATCCCGTTTGTAGTGATTCCTTATCTTCCCGCCCAGGTTCACGGAAATGAACATGAATATCACAAAAACCATGTGTAATGGTTTTTCCGGAACAGTTTATTATAGTTGAATCATTTGGAATATTTATATTTCCAACTCCAGCAATTTTACCATTTTTTATCCAAACATCGCCCTCATAGGTTTTCCCTAAGTACGGGTCAATTATCGTTCCATTTTTTAGAACTAAATTATCAGCTATTTTTTCAATTTTCACGATTCATCTCCTTCGCTAGACTTTCCGCCACAGAGTAAATATAGGATTGCCATTCTTGAAGCGACTCCATTTAATACTTGATCTAAAATTATAGCCTGATCTCCATCAGCAACCGTTCCATCAATCTCCACACCGCGATTCATTGGCCCCGGATGCATAATGACAATTTCTTTTTTATGAGTATCTAATCGTTCTTGAGTGAGTCCAAACATGGCTCGGTATTCTCGAGTTGAAGGTACAAGTCCAAGTCCCATTCTTTCTCGCTGAATTCGAAGCACATTGAGTGCATCAGCCCATTCAATGACTTCATCAATCTGTGTACTAACTTCAACGCCTAACTCTTTTATAAAAGGTGGAATCAAATTTGGTGGCCCACATAAAGTCACTTCCGCGCCCATAATTAAAAGACCATAAATATTGCTTAATGCCACTCGACTATGAGAAATATCACCTACAATTCCGATTTTCAAGCCTTTAAGTTTTCCAAATTTCTCATGAAGGCTCATCATATCTAAGATTGCTTGGGTTGGATGCTCGTGAGTACCATCGCCCGCATTAATAACAACAGCATCAATAAACTCTGTCAATAGTTTAGGTGCGCCAGGCGTTGGATGACGCATCACTACAGCATCAATCTTCATGGCTTCTATATTCTGGGCAGTATCCTTAAAGCTTTCTCCTTTTTTCAAACTACTGGAAGACGCTGAAAAATTTACCGTATCCGCACTAAGACGCTTTTGAGCCAATTCAAAACTAATACGAGTCCGAGTGGAATTTTCAAAAAAGAGATTTACTATAGTCACGCCCTGAAGAGAAGGAACTTTTTTAATGGGCCGATCTAACACTTCCCTGAATTTGAAAGCAGTATCAATTATAGTTTGAATATCTTCGGCAGGATACCCTTCAAGCCCGAGTAAATGTTTGTGTTGTAACATCATGATTCTTGGCTCCTTATTAGATAGACACCATCAATTTCATCTGTTTCAATTAAAGTGACTTTTACATGTTCCCCTTCATGGGTCGGTATATTTTTCCCAACATAATCCGCCTTGATGGGAAGTTCTCGATGTCCTCGGTCAACCAACACCGCTAATTGAACTTTTGCCGCTCGACCAAAGCTATTCAATTCATCCATAGCTGCTCGAATGGTGCGTCCTGTGTATAAGACATCATCGACCAATACGACTATTTTCCCTTCCAATGAAAAAGAGATATCTGTCCCTTGAACTTGGGGAATAACCAATCGCTCTCGATAATCATCCCTGTGAAACGTAATATCCAACGAACCTAAACTTAGTTCTACACCACTAATATTTTTAATTTTTGCTTGAATTCTACCTGCAAGAGGAACACCGCGATTATGAATCCCAATCAGAACA
>JABIHN010000066.1 GCA_018649625.1 Fidelibacterota bacterium
AAACTTTTTCTAAATGGTTTACAATCTTCAACTGTTGATATTGACCTAATCAGAGAACAATTTGGAAATTTGCCTGATTTACTAGATAAAGCAGATAATGACGATAAATCCAACATTATCAGCACTTTAATATCACAGATTATATTAAAAATCCCAAAAGGATCGAAAAAAGGTGAAATAATAACAAAGGTCCGAAACCAACCGGCTCAGACCTTTGTTTACCAAAATGGGAGAGTTTGTGTTTTACACTCCCTTGCTCCGGAGGAGGGACTCGAACCCCCGACAAAGTGATTAACAGTCACCTGCTCTACCAACTGAGCTACTCCGGAATAAAATAAAAATATACTAAAAAAAGCTGGCGAATTTAGGACGATAATTGTCCGAGTCAAAGATTACAATTCTTTCTCAGCAATCAATTTTCTATTTGAATCAAAAAGGCCACTTTCCGCATGGGATTTTGTAATATAAACAAGACCATCATGCGTATGCGGTTCACCATAAATTGAATGGATTGATTTCAAACCACCCAACCATTTTCTTTCATCAGCCAAATAAACCATATCGCCCACATCAGCTCCCATAGTTTCCATATCTCCAATAGAAAATTGAACAATATTTTCATCACCCTCTTTTAAATTCCATTTGGCAGTGACTGCTTTTCCTGGTCGATCATTTGGGGCCGATCCTTTAAATATTTCTCTCGCTCTATCCAAAGACCATACTGTAAGACCATCTATTTTATTTTCACTTGGCGCTGTGGTTAATAAGCCAACAACAACCCCGGACCCAGTACATACCAATGTATTATAAAGTGCACGTATATAGGTATAAGGACGATCTGGATTAAATTCAATTCCATGATCAAACGGTGAAATAAATATTTGTGGATATACGCTTCCAATCCACATCAAAATAGCCCCTCCTAAAAAAGTAGCAATTGCCGCAGGTGTAGAATATCGTTTCCAAAATATACCAAGAAATATTGCCACCACCAGTGGAGGTGTCATGGTACTATGAAAAAAGCCATGCGCTTCATAAAGTGTTGGAAAATTATTAAAGAATACAGTACTCAATGCACCAACTGCTGTTGCACCAGCGGATACAATCATGGCTACTTTCAAGTAATGTTTATCATCTTTATCTTTGACCAATGGTCGATATACATCATTAATTACAACGGCTGCTACCGCATTAATTAAAGTATCTACAGTGGACATAAGTGCTGCAGCCACAGCAGCTATCACAAACGCAAATACAACTTCACTTCCTGTAATTAAATAGGCAACTTGCGTAAATACATGATCTAATTTTATTGAAGCATCCCAAGCTTCTGGGGTAACAATACTTATGGCTTTACCCACCCACCCAGCATTAGAAACAACAATTGTTGAAATTGGAAGAAGAATAAGAACATTTACAGCAGCGGCCTTCCGCCCCTCATGGACAGATTTACAAGCCATAAATCGCATTATCAGTCCCTGATTCATAAAAAGGAATCCTACCGATCCAGCAACACCATCTTGCCAAAAAATACCTACAAAATTAAAATTAGCCGGTTGATTAAAATGGGCCAATGGCAATTTAAATTCAGGCGAAAGAACTGTCCAAAATATTGAAAATCCACCCACATAATTCACTCCAAGAATAAATACTAATATACCCGCAAATATTAAAATAAATCCTTGCAATAAATCTGTGAAAATCACAGCTGTTTGTCCACCAAATGTGATATAAATACCTGAAATAATAGCTACAATAAAAATAATGGTATATAAATCCATTCCAAGCAGCGGTTCTAGCGTTTTTCCCATGGTAAGAAAACCAATCGCAATATATCCAATCATATACCCTAAAATTGCAATCGTAGCTAATACTCGAACGCCAGGATTAAATCGTCGCTCAAAATAATCCGGAATAGATCGTATCTTTGTATAGTAAATAATTGGTAGCCACCCAAAAAGGAACATTGGCATAAAAAACCAATCATTCATATATGTCATGGTAGATGAAAATCCATGTTCATATGCTTTTGCAGAATATTTTAAAAAACTATGACTACCCACACCTGTTGCAACAATCGACATGGTAATAAGCCACCAGGAAAACCGTCGACCACTAAAAAAGAAATCCTGTGTTGTTTTGTTATAACGTGCAAAAAAAGAGCCAAAACCCAATACCAACGCAAAATAACCAAAAATGATTACCCAAAAATATGGTGAAGTTTGAATCATATTTTCCATCATTTAATTCCTTTTGGTTTTATAAATAATATAAAAATTAAATTGATTGCTAGAGCTATTATTATTAAGGCTATTAACGATGCAAATACCATTTCACCCAATGCAGTAAATGTAAAAAATGCATGAATCCCCATATAAAACAAAATACCAAAAACAAGAATATGAAACCATTCTTTATGTCTGGCTATTTCTAGTTTTAATGATTTTGAACGAAGTATAACAAACATACCGATCAAAAATATTCCTCCGCCTACACCATATAAATAAATGTAAGGGAACCAAACTCGGTTAAAATCAAGCATCTGTCTTTTCCTTTAATAATGAATAATGTGGTACTAGATTGTCCCATGATTCTTGCAACCCTTCAACCAACACTTTTGTGTTTCCAATTACAGGCATAAAGTTAGTATCACCAACCCACCTAGGTACAATATGAAAATGAAGATGTTCTGCTATTCCTGCTCCACCTGCTTTTCCAATATTTGCGCCAAAATTAAATCCCTCTGCTTTCATACTCTTTGTTAAAATATTCATAGTTTCGTTTGCTAATTCCATAATTTCCAATTTACAAGTCTTTGATAAATCGTTCATTTTTGCTGTATGATTATAAGGAGAAATCATAATATGTCCATTAGAATATGGGTAAAGATTCATCAGCACAAAAGATTCTTCTCCACGATAAAGAATAAGATTTTTCCGGTCATTATTTGATTGCGGTTTGGTACAAAAGATGCACCCTTCGTCTTGTGGAGTTCGGATATAATCTATTCGCCATGGCGCCCAAAGCTTTTTCATGAAAGAATATTTTTCGTCATATCAATTATCATCGTTTTTTTGCCAAGCTTTTATAACCTTTTTTTCCTGATCTTTTGGCATTTTTTCATAGTGACTGAAAGATTCAGAGTGAATTCCGCGCCCTCCCGTCAAAGAACGAACCGTTGTGGCATAATGATATAGTTCCGCCTGAGCAACTTGCGCTTTAATTACCTGGAATTTTCCATCTGCTTCCATCCCCACTATTTTTCCACGCTTCCCTGAAATATCACCCATAATATCACCCATATACTCTTCAGGAACCGTAACTTCAATATCCAGAATTGGTTCTAGCAAACAGGGTTTTGCTCCCCTGAAAGCTTCTCGAAATGCATGTTTTCCAGCTGTTTGAAATGCTATATCTTTCGAATCAACCGGATGCATTTTCCCATCATAAAATTCTACTTTTAGATCTACAACTTTACATCCCGCAAGTAAACCATCTGAGCAGGCTGACTTAACACCTTTTTCTACAGATATAACAAAAACTCTATCTACATTTTGCCCCACAAGAGAATGAGTAAACTCAATTCCTTCTCCTCTCTGTTTCGGCTCAATTCGCAACCAAACTTCAGCGAATTGCCCTGCCCCTCCAGATTGTTTTTTATGCCTGTACTTTGCTGCACCATTTGCCATAATTGTTTCACGATATGGAACTTTAGTTTCTTCTAATTCAATATCAATTCCAAATCGTCGTTTCAACCTTTCTGTGGTAACTTTTAAATGAAGCTCCCCTTGACCTGAAATAATTGTTTGTCTGACTTCACTATCTACCCGATAAATAAATGTTGGATCTTCTTCATGAAGTGTTGCTAATCCAATGGCTAATCTTTCTTCATCTCCTTTCGCTGTTGGAACAATGGCAGCATGAATATTTGGATTTGGAAAATTTAAAGGTGGAAGTGTTATATGTGTTCCAGAACATAAGGTATTTCCTGTATGAGTATCCTTCAATTTAACAACCCCTGCAATATCACCTGCAAAGAGCTGATCCACTTGGGTCCTATTTTTCCCATTCAAGATAAACATTTGCCCAAAGCGCTCATTGGTGTTTCGAACAGAATTATAATAATCCTTTCCCGTTTGCACTGAACCTGAATAAACTCGAAATAAAGATAGTTCACCCATGTGAGATTCTGAAATAGTTTTAAATATTTGAATAACTGTGTCAGAACCATCTAACGATACTTTAACATCTTCTCCGCGATCATCATGTGCCATCACAGTTTTACGATCGTCTGGTGACGATCCATATTTACCGATAAAATCACATAAACGATCCACACCAATATTCAATGTGGCAGACGTACAAAACAAAGGAATAAATGTTTGATTTTGAATTGCTTGGTGAATTCCACTTCTCATTTCTTCTTCTGAAAGTTTCCCTTTTTCAAAAAACTTCTCCAATAAAGTATCATCGGATTCTGCAACATATTCAATTAATTCTCCATGAAGTTCTTTTACCTTTCCAAGTAAATTTTCTGGAAGCTCACTTTCAGACATTTTTCCTGAACCATCTGTTTCATATGTAATTAATTCAGTACGTAATACATCTATATTTTGATTATAATTTGGACCTGCATTTACAGGTAATTGTAATGGAAAAACATTGTTTCCAAATCGGCGTCTTGCTTGAGCTAATATTTCATCAAACCTTGTATGGTCTCGGTCCATCCCATTGATAACCAACATTTTTGGAATACCAAGTTTAGTCGCTTGATTCCACATTGTTTCTGTTCCAACTTCTACGCCATTCACGGCATGAATTGTAATAATAGCTAAATCGACTACACTCAACGATCCAGTAGCTTCTCCGATAAAGTCGGAATATCCTGGTGTATCAATCATATTAAATTTTTTATCCATCCACTCCATATGAAGCGGTGTAGAATGAATAGAAATTTGTCGTGATTTCTCTCCGGGATGATAATCAGAAATTGTTGAACCGTCTTCGATAGTTCCAAGACGGTTTGTCTCACCACCAAGTTTTAACATGGATTCAGCAAGACTCGTTTTACCTCCGGCAGCATGACCGACAACGGCAAAATTCCTAATATCTGATGAATGATATTGTTTCATAAGTTCACCTCTATTTGATTTTATATTTTTTATTATTTATTGGAAAGTTCATCTTTCGTCACTTTATTGCCATAAGGCAAAAAAATGTTTTTTTCATTATTTTTACTGACCGTAACATTTATACAATAACAAATATTTACATTATACATCTTATTTTAATAATATTTATGAAGAAGCGAACGAGTATCTTCGATATATGCTCTTAATGCTGGAATCATATAAACATCATCCAAATTATATTCCAGAAAACTTGTGGCAAGAACCTTTAATCGATGCTCAATAGGCTTCATTTTATTAACAACAATAACCGTTTTTTCTTTTACAATACAAATTCCACCGGAAAAATTCCCTTTTCCTTTAATAATCTTTACACCGAGTCGATCTCCTAACGCTTCAAATTCAGAATAAAGTTTTTCTTTTTTCATCAGATAAGCTTTATTTGTTCTGTTTCGGTCAAATATGTAACGAGATCTTTTATAGTTTCTACTTTGTCTCTTGGCACTACCAAAGTAGCATCATCTGTATTTATCACCACAATATCACTCAAACCAATAATTGCAGTAAACTTTCCATTTGATTGAATAAGATTATTTTTTCCGTCCATGATTTTCCCATTTCCTTTAATGATGTTTCCTTCTGCGTTGGGATTAAAAACATCATATAAAGCACTCCATGATCCAACATCATTCCATTGGAACTTTCCCCTGATTACATAAATATTTTCCGCTTTTTCTAGAAGACCATAATCAATTGATTCGGGTTCAATAAATTCCCAAATATCTCTAAATGATTTTCCAGCCTGAAGTTTGGGTGCAATATCGTTTAGTGATTCCAATAATTCAGGCATATGAGTTTCCATGGCCGACAAAAATGTACTTACTTTCCAAAAGAAAATACCGGCATTCCAAACAAAATCACCACTTGAAACAAACCTCTTAGCCAATTCTTCATGTGGTTTTTCAGCAAATGTTTTTACTTTATACGCTCCAAGATGATCTTCTTCACTATTTTCGTCATATTGAATATATCCGTAAGCAGTTGATGGGCTTGTTGGATAAATCCCAATTGTAACTAGGTTGTCCCCTTTTTTTGCGAGATGGTCAGCAGTATTGACAGCTTTTTCAAATTCTTTATGGCCAACAATTAAATGATCTGCAGGGAAAACGCCCATAACTGTATCCGGATCAGTAAGCCCAAGTAACGCGCCCACCATTCCAATTGCAGGTGCCGTATTTTTCGCAGAGGGTTCTGCGATTATATTTTCTGGTTTTACGCCACTAATTTCATTGATGATTGTTTCACGAAGATCTTCTCGTGTAAGAATATAAATATCAGTGACTTTTTTTGTTTTAGTTAATCGATCTACAGTCATTTGCAACATAGACTGATCACCAACAATATTTAATAATTGTTTAGGCCTTTTATAACGACTGTACGGCCAAAACCTAGTTCCGCTTCCCCCGGCAAGAATCATACATTTCATTTTATGGATTTAGCTCCAAATTTATTTGCTTGAGTTCCAAGTCCCAGTTTGTTCGAATCTTAACTGTATCCGGGTAATTATAAAACCATTCTGATGGTTTGTATGGATGGATTCTTCCATAAGTATAAGTGGTATTTCCATCCAAATCATTGAAAAACAAGAGTGAATAATTTCCTTCTGGTAAGTGATTCATATTAAATATACCATCGGAATTTACAACAGTTCGAAATAGGCTGGGTTCCTTTTCCATCGAAGTAACTTCTGCGACTAATTTCCCTGAAAATGGGGCTGTCAAAGACCCTATAAGTCTTCCAAACCCTTTAAACTTTGATGTTGAAAATGAAACTGTTTTCAGAGAATCTTTTATTGATTTTCCAACCAATGGGTGGAGTTTGTTTTTAATGATTGATAATTGATAATTCGACTGTTGTACCCAATTATCAACGGGGGAAATTTCAACATGTAGTTTTGAAATCCAGTTTAATTCAAATGGTATTAAAAGAGTATCCTTTGAAATGGAAATAGAATATTGACTTTTTTCGATATTTATTAAACTTGAAAATATTATTTGTAGTGGAACAATCTTTTCTTCTTCAATCGTTAATACAAAATTCTTCAGAGGTGCTTTTATAGAAAGGTTTGTTGTGTCTATAGTTGTATCTACCTTTACTTTTATAAACCCCGAATCAAGAATTGTTTCTTCTCCCTGCATAATTCCGTTAGCTACAAGCGTAATATATTTATTTTCTTCTAAGTTCGGAAAAGTAAGATGAAGCTTTGTCTCATCTGTTATATCAAGAAATTGGGTAGGCTGATGGATGGAAGAATCTTCATAAATTGCGTGAATTTTCAAGGCAGATACCCATTCATTTATTTTTTCAGAAAAAGTAACAGTTCCCCAATATCCTGTTTGCCATTCAGCTTGAATCATTTTGATACCACCCATTTTTGATGGAACTTGTATATTTATATTTTGAATTGATATAGAATCCTGAATTTGAAGAAGAGGCTTCCATGGTAAACCATATACCATTCTTTCTGGAGAAATTGGAATTCCAGATGCCGAACGATCTACAGCAGCTAAACGATAATTGCCTTTGGATAAATAATTGAATTGATATCGACCGCTATCCGATGCGTCAATCACATAATCCGGTACTCTTTGATAGAACTCTGTTAAATCATTTTCATGTTGGATTTTCCATAAATGGACAGATGAAGGATTCCCGTATGTCACATTCCCGGAAATATTTCCTTCATCAATTTTATCGCCTGTGGTAAATGCTATCTGAATTCCTTGCTCCAATGCAACCTTATGCTCATCTTTCAAATTTCGATCAATGGATATAATATAGGTTTGATTTTCATTTAAAGAATCTGGAAACTCCACAAAAACACGACGACCTTTATAAACAATTTCAGGATCTTCAAATAATGTAGGTAAAACACGTATTGATTTTTCAATCGAACTAGCGTCTAAATATTCAGAAAAAATGAGCTCAACTCTACCACCGTCAAAATGTATAGTACCATCATCCGGAATAGTTTGAATTAATTCTGGAGGCGTTTCATCCTTAGAGCCTCCAGGAGGTCCCTGAATTGCAGCACACGATATAATATATAATATTGCTACAATTGAAATGAATTGCTTTAAGTAATTAATTATAAAATTCAAAATTAAATAGAGTATTTTGTAAACTTCTTTATTAAAAAACCTTTCCCGGTAATTCTAAATTTACAGGAATCTCTTTGTGAAAAGTCATATCAGTTTTAGATACATTTAAGGTGATACACCAAACCTTCACGCCCGATTTATTTGCGTCTAGAACTGCATTTGCTAATTTAGGGTCTCGCTCCCACATTGGACGAAACGAACTCGCGTCAGGTCGTTGACATACAAATAATATCCCCGCGCCTTTTCCTTCTTCGACCAATTTCTTTAATGCCAAAGCATGTTTTCGACCTCGTTCAGTCACAGCATCCGGGAATTGGGCTACACCATTTTCCACAAAAGTAACGGACTTGACTTCTAAGTAGAAATCAGATCCATTTGAAGATTTGAGTAAAAAATCAAATCGATGTTTTTCCACCGTTACTTCTGGCCTTACAAGGGTATAATCCTTGAATATTGAAAGTTCTTTTTTTTCTAATGCTTCCTTTACAAATTGATTTGGTAAGGCAGTAACTAGCGAAATAAGTTGCCCATCGTGATTTACCATTACTGTAGAATATTTTGTTTTTCTTACTGAGTGTTTTGGAGCCGGGCGAACTAATAAGTTTGCACCGGAAAATAACAATTCTTTAAGCCGGCCAGGATCGGGAAGATGACTCCGATGGATTACTCCATCAATATTTACCATCGTAATGAAACGATTTGGACGCTCAACGAATTTGGCGCGAATAAGTGGCCCAAGTATTTTCATAAAATAATGTTCATAAAATAGGGTAGAGTTTATTCAATTTTTTGCCCTATGTCCTAAAGTGTTCAAATTGAATGTTCGTTAAGTGAACACACCATTAACTCAAACACATTGATTTCAGTATTTAATTTGGTATATTTCTATATTTACCATATTTTATATGGTCATTAATATTAATTAAAGAATAAATTTATGAAATTAGATAAAAAAGATAGAAAACTATTAGAAGTATTGCAATTAAATAGTCGAACCACCAATGCAGAATTAGCCAAACAAGTTGGCCTTTCACCTTCAAGCACATTGGAGCGAGTAAAAAAATTAGAAACAAGTGGGCTTATAGATAAATACATTACTTTATTAAATCCACGAAAGGCTGGATATACTTGTTTTACATTTGTGGAAGTAAAACTGGCACGTCACGGTGAAACTCCAGTAGAAAACTTTTTCAATTCTATTGCGGATATGACAGAAGTTTTAGAATGTCACCACATTACGGGAGAAGCAGATTTTTTACTAAAAATAATTACTAAAGATATACCGGCTTATGAAGAATTGATATTACATCAACTCTCAGCTTTACCTAATGTTCAAAATATGAAAACATCCGTGGTACTCTCCACATTTAAAAATGAAACCAAACTGGTAGTTTAACCATGGCACTTGTTCCATCCTATATCCAACGTTTAGCGAATTACAAACCAGGCAAACCCATTTCCGAAGCTCAACGTGAGCTGGGTATCCAAAATTTCATTAAACTCGCATCCAATGAAAACCCATTAGGGTCATCACCCAAAGCCATTGAAGCAATCCAGAATTCTTTGGTAAATCTCCATCGTTATCCTGATGCCACCGGATATGAGCTCCGTACCAAGTTGGCAAATCGGTTCAACATCAAAATGGAGAATGTGGTTTTGGGCGCAGGATCAGAAGGCATTATGTCAACGATAATTCGTACATTTTTATTAAATGATGATGAACTTATTAGTGCTTCAAATTCCTTTATCGGATTTAAGGTCTTAGCGAATGCTTCCGGTCGGCGCGTTCATTGGGTCCCCATGAAAGATTATCGTTATGACTTAACCGCCATGGCGGAAAAAATCACTGATTATACCAAAATTATTTACATTGCAAATCCAGATAATCCTATGGGGACCACCATCACTAGACAAGAATTTGATGAATTTTACACACATGTCCCAGAACGTGTGCTTATTATTTTGGATGAAGCCTATTATGAATTTGCCAAAAATTCGCCTGATTATCCCAATTCCATGAGTTATCGCTATGATAATGTGATTACACTTCGAACCTTTTCTAAAGCGTATGGCTTAGCAGGGGCACGAATTGGTTACGGTTTTGCCCACGAAAGTTTAATTGAAAACCTTCTGAAAGTAAAAGTCCCATTTGAGCCATCTTTATCCGCTCAAGTTGCAGGATTAGCGGCATTGGATGATGTGAAATTTTTAGCCAAAACACTCAAAATTAATCAAGAAGGCATGGCCTATTTAAAACAAGAGTTCGATAAGTTGGGAATTCAACAAGTCTCATCCGAAGCCAACTTTATTACAACGGTTTGGGATTCTGAAGAAACAGCATCCAAATTAACACAAGACCTTTTAGAAAAAGGCGTCATTGTCCGGCAACTCACGGGCTTCGGTTGGCCCAATTGTATCCGCATTTCCGTGGGACTGGATTCAGAAAATCAAAAATGTATTGAAAGTTTAAATCAAGTTCTATAAAATGAAAAAAGTTCTCCCAATCCTACTTTTATTTTTCTCATCCTGCTTTTTGTTTGAAGATGAAAAAGATAAAGATAAGCAAAACACCAATCTTACCCTGTCTCTCCATTCTGCCGGAGTGACTACCGTAAACCTAAATGTAAACCCTGAAGATTCTTTAGCCCAGTTTACCTTTGAGCTCACACGGGACGACTCTACCGTCCAAACATTATCCATCCAATCAGACACACTTATAAAAGATACAGGACTGAACCCCAATACAACTTACACCTATAAAGGATATTGGATAAACGGAACAGAGCGAATTGGAGAGAGTGAAACCTTGACTGTAACTACTATGGACACCACCAGCCATAACTTTACTTGGGAGATTGATACATTAGGCATTTATGGTAGTTATTTAAATGACGTTTGGATTGTAGATGAAAATAATATTTGGGTGGTTGGTTTGATTGTTTTACCTGATCCCGATTCTAGCCATAATGGAACGGGTAGAGAAAACTATAATGCTGCACATTGGGATGGCAATGAATGGGAATTCATAAAAGTAATGCCACCGGGAGGGTATGTTACTCCTGTTCGTTGCATCTACTATTTTAATGATAATGATATTTGGTTCGGGAAAGGTGGATTACCGATACATTGGGATGGTGAAGAATTTTTTCAATATCATCCTGGTAATAGTTCACATCCTGGTCAACCATCCATTGAGGCGATTTGGGGCACATCATCTAATAACATATACTTTGTGGGTCATGATGGAAGTATTGTTTAT
>JABIHN010000067.1 GCA_018649625.1 Fidelibacterota bacterium
TCACTCTTTTCCTTTTATTTATAAGAACGATGCCAATGGTTTCCATAGGAGAAGTAAAATCAGTTCTTCACTATCGAGGTGATGGAGAAAAATCTAATGGATAGGCAATTAGTTGCAGAATTTAGAAATGAATATGATCTCCTTGGTTCGGTGAAAGCCATTCGGGATGCGGGCTTTGAGATCGTTGATGCATATACGCCATTTGCTGTTCACGGATTAGATAAAGCTATGGGATTGAAAAAATCAAGAATAAACCAAATCAGCTTCATATTTGCGTTGATTGGGATTACTGTTGGCATCCTTGGACAGTATTGGGTATCAGCTGTCAATTGGCCTATTAATATTGGAGGAAGACCTTGGAATTCATTACCAGCATTTTTACCAGTAGCTTTTGAAGTTATGGTTCTTTTCTGCGGATTGGGTACAGTTTTTAGTTTTTTTGCATGGCGGAAGATCAAACACGGTAAATCTGGATTGCAACCAAATCTTCGAGCTACAAACGATCGTTTTTATGTGGTTATGAAACAAGGTCAAGAACGAAAATCTTCTTCAGTTATGTTAGATATAGTGAAATCATTTCATGGGGAAATGGTGGGTGAATAAAATGAAAACACTATCCTTGATAAAATTTGGAATTGCCATTGGTCTAGTTTATGGTTTAGGATTATTAATATCATCTGATCGTACAGTACCAAATTCAGAGTTTATTCCAGAAATGGTTCATTCGGTCGCGTATGATTCGTATGCACCTAATCCAAATTTTGCAGATGGAAAAACTTTGCAAATGCCACCAGAAGGAACGATTGCATTAGGATTTATGCCTGAATATCCTGACGGAGAGCTAACGAAAGAAAACGCAGGTAAAGTGTTAAAAAGTCCATTTGATATTGAAACTATGGATTTAGCTCGTGGCGCAAAAGTATATGCAACTTTCTGTCAAGTTTGCCACGGACTCACTGGAGATGGGGATGGTCCAGTCACAAAAAGGGGTGTTCCACCTCCACCGTCTTTGAAAACAGATAGAGTTCGAAACATGATGGATGGTGATATCTATTATTTAATCTCAAAAGGGGTTGGGAATATGCCTCCTTACTCGGTACAAGTGAAAAGGGAAGATCGTTGGTTGGTCACCCATTTTATTAAAACAATGAAATAAATGAATGAATTATAAATTTAAAATTGAGCAATCGTTATTTAACAAATTAAGCTTAGCAAGTGCAATTGGGTTAATTACGTTAATATTGGGAATTCTATTTACCGAAAGAGTTTGGCCAAATATTTTATTGGCCGCATGGTATATCACTGGAATCGGCTTTTCTGGTTTAATGTTTGTGGCTATTCATTATGTGAGTAATGCAGGGTGGGCTGTTGCAATCCGTCGTATTCCTGAAGCCATGTTTTCAGCCTTAAGTATCGGATTTGTTTTAATGATACTTGTAGTTTTAGGGTCTCATCATATTTATGAATGGACTCATCTTGATGTCGTGGAAAAGGACCCAATTCTACTTGGGAAACAACCTTGGTTAAACATTACTAGTTTTGCTCTAAGAATTCCTATCTATTTTGGTATTTGGTATTTCATTGGTAAACCAATTTTAAATCATTCGAGATTGCAAGATGAAACGGGTGATAAAATTCATACTCAAAAGAGTATCCGATGGTCAGCACTTTGGCTATACATTGGGGGAATTGCTTTTGTGATTTCTAGCTTCGATTGGATTATGTCGGTAGAACCTCATTGGTTTAGTACCATATTTGGGTTTTATAATTTTGCTGGAATGTTTAATGCTGGTTTAGCTTTTATGATTATTTTACTAATATTTCTTAGAAGAAGTGGATATTTACCCATTTTAAAAAATGATCATTTATTTGAATTAGCACGCTATTTATTTGGGTTTACTGCATTTTGGGTATATATCTGGTTTTGTCAGCACATGCTAATATGGTATGCAAATATTCCTGAAGAAACTGGATATTATTTAATTCGTCACTTTGGTGCTTTTGGTGTATTAACCATTTTAAATATTTGCTTGAATTGGCTTATCCCATTTACAATTTTATTATTTAGAAAATCAAAACGATCTGAAAAAACTTTGCTCATTGCATCTTCTATCGTTTTAATAGGGCATTGGATAGATTTATATATCATGATATTCCCGGCATTATTAGAAAATAATATACCTGTTTTTGGCTTGTTGGAAGTTGGGATAGCCATCGGAATTGTTGGTGTTACTTTATGGGTGGTTTTAAGAAGCTTGTCTAAGTGGAATATTGTTCCCAAAGGGGATACGTATTTAAATGAAAGTTTAGAATTACACACCTAAGCCATTTTCAAACTTAAACAGAAAAACTGTACAATATAAAAAGGAGAATCCTCATGTTAAAAAACACACTCATACTTATTTCACTATTCGGAATGTTGATTGCCGAAGGAAACCCTTTGAAGTTTTCGGGTCAAGTTCGACAAAGGTTCGAAATGGTGGATAAGGATTTTACTGATACAACATCTTTCAATAATCAAAACTATCTTCGAACACGTTTTGCCGTTTCCTTTGATAATGACGATTATAGTTCATTTGTTCAATTACAGGATTCTCGAGTTTTCGGAACGGAAACAAATACATTAAAAGATGGA
>JABIHN010000068.1 GCA_018649625.1 Fidelibacterota bacterium
CAATTAATTATGCCTGTAGGATTCGGTCTAATGGCAATTCAGGTGTATTTTAAAAGTTATAAGAAGCATGTTCATCGTATTACTCTAATAATTGTTGGATTCCTTTTTTCTTTAAGTGCAATAACGGATGCAATTTTTGATGTAATCCCTGTAGTAGGAATAGGAATTGTTATACTTATTTTTGCTTTATTGAATGGTGCACCTATTTTTATTGGGTTAGGTGGTGCAGCAGTTTTATTCTTTTGGGCAGATTATACTCCAATTTCGGCAATTCCAACTGAAGCTTATCGTATTGTTGTTTCCCCAACTTTGCCAACTATACCACTTTTTACACTAGCAGGATATTTACTAGCCGAGAGTAAAGCCTCGGAACGAATGGTGTTGGTTTTTCGTGAATTATTTGGATGGATTCCAGGAGGAACACCAGTAATTATTGTAATTCTTTGTGCATTTTTTACCACTTTAACTGGAGGGTCAGGTGTAACAATTCTTGCTTTAGGTGGATTATTGCTACCGCTATTGTTGAAAGAAGGATATAGTCGTTCATTTTCAATTGGATTAATAACTGTTTCAGGTTCGTTAGGATTATTATTTCCACCAAGTCTTCCTGCTATTATATATGGAGTTACCGCAGGAGTTTCCGTTAAAGAAATTTTTATTGCAGGGCTTATTCCTGGAATTTTGTTATTAATTATGATGTCAGTATGGTCATTATACCAAGGTAAGAAAGAAAAAATAGTACCAAAGCCATTTAATTTGAAAAACGCAATTAAAGTATCAAAAGATTCAAAATGGGAATTTTTACTTCCTGTATTAATCCTTTTTGGTGTTTTTGGTGGTTTTACAACCTTGGTAGAAACTGCTGCGCTCACTGTGATGTATATTTTCTTTGTGGAAGTTTTCATTTATAAAGATATTAAATTAAAAGAATTACCTAGAATTGTCATTGACTGTGCTACATTGATTGGCGGAGTATTAATTATTCTTGGTGTAGCAATGGGGCTAACTAGCTACTTAATTGATGCTCAAATTCCTACTTTAATGTTAACATGGGCTAAAAGTGCTATTGCTTCTAAATACACATTTTTACTAATGCTCAATATTTTTCTTCTTTTAGTTGGGTGTCTAATGGATATATTCTCAGCCATAATTGTCATTGTTCCATTAATAGCTCCCTTAGGTGTTCATTTTGGAATTGATCCGGTTCATTTAGCAATAATATTTATAGCAAATTTGGAGTTAGGTTTTTTAACGCCCCCTGTTGGAATGAATCTATTTTTGGCTGCATATCGTTTTGAAGAAGACATGCCAGTTATATATAGTGCAACCTTACCATTTTTCTTGGTAAGATTATTAGCTGTAGGATTAATTACTTATATTCCAATTCTAACTTTAGGATTATTAAATTGAATTGGAACATTTTATTCTGTGAAACATATCTTGATTTTAAGAGACAAGGCAAGATATATTCGCCGTCCAAAAACAGGAGCATACATATACCTTAAACGCTATCAGTTCGCTTTTAAAGAGCGGATATATTATTAATTAAAATCTAGGAGACGTTCAATGAAGCGTTTAGGAACGACTATTTCATTAGTATTAGTACTAATGAATCCCATTCTAGCCCAGAGTGAAGCTGGCGCTATCTTTCTTCTCATTGCACCTGGAGCTAGAGCTGGTGGCATGGGGGAAGCTCAAGTTGCTGTAGCAAATGATGCTTATGCAAGTTACTGGAACCCTGCAGGTCTTGGTTTTCTTGAAGGTCAAGAATTGGCTACAATGCATGTAAATTGGCTTCCAGGTCTTGCAGATGATCTTTATTATGAATTTTTTGGTTTCAGAAAAAAATATCCTACGCTTGGTACAATCGGTGGACATTTGATATTTTTAAACTTAGGTGAACAAATTCGAACGAGTGAAACTGGCGATGAATTAGGAACTTTTACTAGCTATATGACTTCTTTTGCAATGTCTTACAGTGCTCTTATTTCTCCCACACAATCCTTTGGTTTAAATGCTCGAGTATTTTATCAACATTTAGTTGAAATGGGTGCTGGGAGTGAGAAAGGAAAAGGGACATCAATGGATTTTGGTTTTGATTTAGGTTATATGCACAAAGAATGGATATCACCGAAGTTGACTTTAGGAATAAATCTATCAAACTTAGGTCCTAAAGTAGCATTTATTGATCCAGATCAAGCAGATCCCCAGCCAACCAATCTTACTATTGGTTTTAATTATGCTGTGATAAATAGCGAATTCAATAAATTAAATATAGTGTATGATATTGATAAGCTTCTTGTTTCATCCTATCCAGATATGGATTGGGATAGTGATGGTTATATAGGCGGATTTGACGAAGATGGTAATGTGAGTCCCGGAAATGATTATAATGAAGATGGGCATTTAGAAATTGCACATACAGATCCGATTTATAAGGCAATTTTTACATCATGGGTGAATGATTGGTTGTTAGGTGGAGATATGGATTATGGCGCAGATGGCGCTGGAAATGGTGATAAAATCATTGGTGGTTACGATTGGATAGATGCAAATGGCGATGGAGAAATAACTGGTGGAGTTTGGTTTGACCCTAATTCAAATGAAGTCGTTGATCCAGGCGAAAATGAACTGGTACGTTCGAACGGAAATCCTGGGGACGATTCCTGGGGTGATTACAATGAATATGGCAATAAAGAAGTTGGAAATTCTAAAAAAAGAACTATTTCTAATGAAATTGATCGTCTAGTTCACAACATTGGTATGGAATATTGGTATGGAGAATACTTTGCTATACGTACCGGCTTTTATTATGATAAGACTGGGAAAATTAGTAATCCAACTTTTGGGATTGGATTACGATTTGCTGGATATGGTTTTGATTTTGGATATACCTACGGTGAAACTGGGCATCCACTTACAAATACGATGCGTTTTTCCCTTAATATGGAATTTTAAAAACTTTTCTATTTTATGATGACTGTATTTTTTCGCAGATCAATTCCATTGCTCTGCTTTTTTTCATTATTATATAGTGATATAACTGGTGATTTACGGGTTTGTGCCTTACGGGTTTCTTTTCAAGTTGATGAAGACGCAAGTACAACAGGGAATGGCGAATTTTTATTTGAGTCAAACGGCATAGATTGTGGAAGTTATACCATCGATTCACCACCACATGATCGCTCATATTTTGAATCTCAACTGACAGCTATAAATGGATATTTTAAAAATGTTTCATATAACAATTTTGGAATTGATTTAGCGCAGTCATCTGTATTCCCAATTACAGAAAATGAATCTTATACACTTGATAATCCAATGAATTATTATAACCCATATAATGAAGATGAGATTCAAGAAGAACGAATTGTTGAGTTATTTGCGGATGCAATAAATAAGGCTTTTGAAATAGATGAAATTAATTTTTCAATGTTTGATCTTGTTATTGTATTTCATGCTGGAATTGGACAAGACTTTTCTCTTCCATTCCTAGATCCAACTCCTGAAGATATTCCTTCTACATATATTGATAGTAATATGATACTAGCCCATTTAGGTTCGCCAAACCTAACAGTTGGAACCCATAACATACCGCATGGAATCATATTACCCGAATCACAAAACCATCTTCTTTTTGATATCGCTGAAAGTATGTTCTCGGATGCAACAGAACCTTGTGAATACCAATATGGACTTACAGGAACTTTTGCGCTAATGACAGGATTTGCTGTAGGATTGCCACCTTTATGGAATATTGAAACAGGGGAAAGCGGAGTAGGTATTTTTGGACTCATGGATCAAGGTTCTAATAATGGCCGAGGATTGGTTCCAGCTCCTCCCACAGCTTGGACTCGAGTATTTGCCGGTTGGGAAACTCCAACTATTGCCAATTTTGGCCCATCAATTAATTTGCCGTCGCGAAGTGAAAATTCATTGGTAAAAGTACCAATGAATGATTTCGAGTATTTTTTAATAGAAAATCGCAACAATACAATTCATAACGGTATTAGTCTGGATTCTATGAGGTTTGCCATTTGGAAAAATAATGGTGAAAATAATTATCCACCTTATACAGAAATTCTTCAAGATTCATCGGGGTTAGAAAAAGATGATAATGGTGTAGTTGTTTCTGTACCAAATTATGATATTGGGCTTCCAGCATCAGGACTTCTAATTTGGCATATTAATGAATCTATAATTAACGATGGATTAGAAGATTATTCGGTGAATTCGAATCTTTCTTATTTAGGTGTAGATTTGGAAGAATCTGATGGCGCTCAAGACATAGGGTATCCATCCATCCATTTTTTCAGCGATCCTTCTTCAGGATATTTTGGCGATATGTGGTTTAAAGGAAACACTCAATATGAATTAGCAAATCCTTCTATGGAAGGGTTGAGCCCGGAATTTGGCCCATTCTCTTTTCCATCCACAAAAGCAAATAATGGTTCTTCGACATTCATTACTATTGGGGACATTAGCGCATCAAGTGATACAATGGCTTTTACCGTGTCTAATTCTCTCCTAATGACAGGTTTTCCACTTAATGACGGCATTGTTGTGAATTCATTTAAAACGGGCGAACGAACGAAAATATTGGGTTTAAGTGATTCATTATGGATAACATCGGTTGATACTATATCTAACAAACTATATTTTCATCATATTAAAGAAAATATTATTAATTTTTTCATTGGTTTTGATGAACAAGAAAATCATACATTAATTGATGTAATTGAAAATGTTAAGGGAGCAGATGTAGTATCTCTTATTTATCGCTACCATTCTCGCTATGATTATTATCATCCAACAAACACTATTACAAAATTATTTGAGTTAGATGAAATTGTAGATGATAATATTTTTCTAATGTGGACTGATTCACTTTTATATATGTCTGATATTGAATGGAATTCCCATACAAAGAGAGTTTTCGCAACTTCCTTTAATTATGGAATTGATTTGGAGAATTCTGGTATCTCAGTGACAGATTTTAATGGTACACTTTCAAAATGGGAAAATCTTTCATTTAAATCCATTTCAGGAATTGATTTGGATTATGATTCAAATATTGATGTTTTAGCTTTGGATTCAATTGGGTCTTTGTATGCGTTTAATTCTGAATTAGTATTGTTGGCTGGTTTTCCAATGGCAATCAAATTGCAATCACCTGTTTTATCCCGAAACCTTTTCGGTGATGAATATCCTGAAATTGTAGCAAAATCGGCGGATTCTTCATCCATTTATATTTTTGATTATCAAGGGAAAATAAAATATCAAATTTCATCAACTAAGAACGATGAATTGGTTGGACTTAAATCGATCAATGGAAAAAACTCTATTTTAACTCATTTTTTAATATATCAATTTGATGATGAAACAGATACGAATGGAAATGAATGGTCATTTGAGCATGGAGGCTGGAGTAGAAACAGGACAATTAATTTAGAATATTCTTTTGAGTCCGAAGACGAGAATCAGCATATTCGTTCATATTGCTATCCAAATCCAATCCGAGAAAACTTGGGAACAATTCGTGTTGAAACTATTGGCGCAAAAAAAGTAGAAGTAAAACTTTATGATTTAGCTGGTTATCATATTAATACTTGGTCAAAAGATATTTACTTATCGGGAAAACAGATAGTTGAATTTCCTTGGAATGCATCTAAACAGGAATCAGGTGTCTATTTTGCTTATGTTGAAGTAACAAGCGATTCCGGAATAGAGTCTAATGTTATTAAAATTGCTGTTATTCATTAATGAAAAATATTTATACATATTTAATTTTTATTTCCATCGGATTTTCAGCTGTAGAATATAATCATCCTGAATTAAACTGGCACACTTTTGAGACTGAACATTTCAAAATCCATTTTCATGATGAAACAGAAATGACAGCACGGGAAGCCGCCACAGTCGCTGAAACTATTTTTCCTAAAATCACAAAATTTTACGATTTTGAACCGAAAGACAAAACCCATCTTATTTTAATTGATCCTGATGATTATTCCAACGGTGCGGCTTATTATTATGATAATAAAATTATGATTTGGGCATCTCCTTTAGATTTTGAACTCAGAGGGAGCCATCGATGGCTCCAGAATGTTATTACACATGAATTTGCTCATATCATTTCTTTACAAAAAGCGATGAAAGCTGGAACGAGAATGCCGGGTGCTTATTTTCAGTTTATGAATTACGAAGATGAAAAACGACCGGATGTTTTATATGGATTCCCTAATGCACTAATGAGCTATCCGATTCCAGGAACAGTTGTCCCGCCATGGTTGGCAGAAGGTGTGGCGCAATATATGTATGATGATGCGGATTACGATCATTGGGATACACATCGTGATATGATTCTTCGAGATAGAGCAATCCATGGAAATTTATTAAGTTTTACTGAAATGAATACATTTGGTAAAAAAGGGATTGGGAATGAATCAACCTATAATTCTGGTTTTGCACTTTCAACTTATATTGCCAATGAATATGGTCCTGAAAAATTAAAAGATATTATGATTGACCTTTCGTCTCCAACACAATTTTCCATTAATAATGCTATGGAAAATGTTCTAGGTGAAAATGGAGATGATGTTTATCTCGCTTTTAAAACATCATTGGAATTAAAGTACAATATGCTTATGTCCCCAATTAAAATTAATCCAGTTGAAGGGAATCAAGTCCAAAAAGATGGGACGACCAACATTTTTCCCAAATGGCATCCAAATAAAAATGGTTTTGCATATTTATCGAATAAAGAAAATGATTATTTTGGACAAACTGATTTATTTTATTATGATTTAGATAGTGATAAAGAAAAAAAAATCATGGGAGGAGTTCATTCTGCGCCTGCCTGGAATGTGAATGGCGATATTATTTATTATAGTAAAAAACCGAAATTTCCAAATAAACAGGGTTCAAAATTCTATGATATTTATTCATATAATTTCATAACAGAAAAAGAAGAAAGACTAACCATTGACGCACGGGCATATAGCCCAGTCTTTATAGAAAAAGATAGTACAATTGCATTTTTAGCTACTTATGATGGTGGACAAGATGTGTATATATTAAATTTGAAATCAGGTATATTTAATAAAATTACTGATTTTATTGATAGGCCAATTTTAAGTCATTTATCTTATTCGAAATATTCTCATTCTTTATTTTTCGATAAAACAATTCATCACTATCGCGATATAGAAAAAATTGATCTTAGTACAATGACAAACGAAGGAATTTGGAATCATAAACTTTATGATGAACGAAATTTATCAGAATCACATAATGGGACTCAAGTATTTTCAATGGATAAAAGTGGAATTTATAATCTTTACCTCATGAATTATGAAGACCAATCATTCGGCTATATTACCAATTTAACTGGCGGTGCATTTATGCCTGATATTTCTCCTGACGGTAAAATAATCTATTCGATGTATAAAAATGGTGGCTACACTATTGCTATTTTGGATTCTGTTCATACAATTAATGAAGATTACGTTGGTTATTCACCCACATATTTTGAAAATAATGCTTCACTTTCAGATCCTTTAATTGAATTGTATGAATCTGAATTTGATAATTATACAGATCAATTCCCGAATATGTTTATTATGCCAAAGCTAATGATTGATTATGGCACTGTAAAGCCTGGATTTTACTTTTATTCCAGCGAAGTCATTAATCGTTTATCTCTTTTTGGTGGCGCTTCAATAAATAAACTCAATGATGTGGATTTATTTTTTATTTTTGAATTTAAAAGATTTTTTCCAACTTTATTTTTTGAAACTTTTTATTTAACTCGAAATACAAGTGATAACTCTAAATATCAAGGCATATACGAGATTGAAGATGATATAAAATTTAGATTAGTTCAATTTCGTTCAGGCTTAAGAATCCCTATTTTTGGAAGTCTTCTTGAAATTTCTGGAACTCGTCAATGGTATAGAGCATTCATCAATCAAGAAGTCATGACGAGTGAACATGGAATCCTAGAAGCTGGCGCAGCTTATGATTATTTTAGAGGGTGGTCGTTAAGTGGAAATTGGTCACTCGATATGGTGAAACGGCGGTTGGATAAAACAATTAATCCATCTAAAGGGTTTAAGCTGTGGAGTAAAGTGGACTTAGAAAAAAACGATTTTATTGAAGGTTTAAATTTATCTGAATCTGGTACTCTTACTGAAAATTTCCAAGATTATAATCTTGGTCGAATTCAAGTTGGTGGATCCTATCATTATGAAATACCATGGCGAAATAGATTTACCGTTTCTCTCTCGAGTCAGTTTGGATGGATATCTAACCAAAACGTAGACTCATTTTTTCATTTTTACCTAGGCGGAATGCCTGGAATAAAAGGTTATCCATTTTATTCAATTCAAGGACCA
>JABIHN010000069.1 GCA_018649625.1 Fidelibacterota bacterium
CTAAGGTATGGTTGTCTGATGAGGCTAATAATGTTTATGGGGGTGTATATACTTGGAAAGACCGCCAGTCAATGGATGATTATTTGCAAAGTGAATTTTATGATGAGGTTCTTGGAAGTAATCCTAGTTTTGTAAATATCACTTATAAAGTATATGATGTGCTCGATGAGCAGACGAAGATTACTAGTTAGTTAATATAAATTATTAGTACAAATTAGCCCCACATTCGTGGGGCTTTTTCTTTTATACCTAATCGAACCCTTTGAAAAACCCACATTGCCCCGTTATTTTTTATAAATTCAAGAAAACAACTAGGGGTAAAAAATGGGAAAAGGTCAAGATTCTAAAAAAGCAACTAAAAAAGCACCTGCTAAAACTGCAAAAGAAAAAAAAGCAGAAAAGAGACTTAAAAAAGCTAATAGATAATTATGAACAAGGAAACGGTAGTGACCGTTCAATTAATGAGTTGATTCTTCTCATAAAAAAGTGATACATAGACATATTAATTGAAACGCATCTAATTCAAAAACCCCGCTATTATGCGGGGTTTTTTGTTTCATATATAATTATTTCTTTCGCTTTTTAATCCAGCTAATCCTATTTTAATACCATGGTAACTGAATGTCATTTCTGGTAACAATTTCATATAACCATGCAAAAACAAATACGATAAGAAAAACAATAGATATCCCAACAAATGTTAAAAATAATCCAAGAGCAATTTTATTAAAATTCATAATTATAATATACCATGATTTTTTTTCTATTTATTATAAATATATTTACAGAATTACAGTTTTTTTTATTGAGTGAATAATTCGTAAACTTAAAGATGGAAAAAATTAAAAATACTGACGAAATTTCAATAGAAATTGGGACTGATGGCGAAGAAGCCTATCGTATATTGGCTGAGTGGGTCAAATCAGCGCCTAAAACGATGGATGATATCAAAAAGAATGGAACCAAAGAAGACTTGAAAAAGTATCAATTGCAAATAAAAATGGTATTAGAAAAGCTCAAAACAATTGAAAGTGAAATAACCAAATAATTAATTATATCTGCTAAAAGATATCCTTTTTTCTTTAAAGGTGTTTCCCGACACTTCGTATATTTAATATTTATTCAATTCATTTATCTTCATGGAAATAAAAATATATCACTCAGATTATTTTAATAATTGTTTATCTATTTTGAAAAGCAATATGCCTGAATATATAGACCCTAGCGAGCAAATATTATTCGAAACATTTTTATCAAAAATACCATCAACTTATTTTGTTTTATTTAAAAACAAATCTCTCATTGCGTGTGGTGGATATAGCTTAAATAAAGATCAAACAATTGCTGGGCTTGATTGGGGTTTAGTGGATAAAAAATATCATGCCAATGGCTATGGGACAAAATTACTAAAACACAGGCTAAGCCATATCAATAATCAGTTTGGGACTATCAATGTCAAGTTAGATACGAGTCAAAAAACATATAAATTTTATGAAAAATTCGGATTTAAAATTGAAGCAATATCAAAAGATAAATATGGAATTGGTTTAGATTGCTATGATATGATTTTGGAATCAATTGATGGATAAAGCAAAGAGTCCAAAATGTAGTCAAGAAAATCCCACTTTTATTCGTTATTGGACCGATGAAGGATTTTCAGATGCAAAAATGAAATCTGGGCTAGATATTTATGGATCAATTTCATTTAGAGATATGAAATCCCCACCTAACTGGCATTGTACCATATGTCATTACGAATGGTGTGTTTCTAATAAAAATAATGGGATTGTTAGAGAAAACTATATTGAAGATAATTTTTTAATTTCACCTCGATGATTCAATTGAATCCTATCCTTATAAATAATTAAACTTTCTCAATGAAAAATAACATTAAAATAATTCTATTCATTTTTTGCATATTGCTTCAAGAAAAAGCTTTTGCATGGGGTTGGCAAACTCATCGATATATTAATGAAAAAGCAGTGGACTATTTACCACCCGAAATGGATTTTTTTCAGGACTATCAATCGTATATCTCATCGCATGCGACTGATCCAGATTCAGATAACTTACCTGGATATTATCATTATATAGATATTGATTATTATGATGATTTTTTTGCTGGCACCTTTCCACACAATTGGGATGATGCTGTGGCACAATACGGCTATAGTGTTCTTATCGATTACGGTACTGTCCCTTGGGTTATAGAAGAATGGACAGATAGTTTATCATCTCTCATGTCAAGCGGACAATGGGACGATGTTTGGCAAATTGCTGCAGAATTGGGCCATTATGTAGCAGATTCACATCAGCCCTTACACCTCACATTAAATTACAATGGACAGTCTTCTGGGAATTATGGGATTCATTCTAGATACGAAACTCAAATGATGAACTCGCATTTGGCTGATATTCCAATAATGGATTCTTCTAGCGTCTATTGGAATTCAGTCATTGATTCAACCTTTCGGTATATTGGAGATATTTATCCTTATGTCAGTGATATTTTAGACGCAGACGATTTAGCATCTGACCAAGACCCAAATCAAAACTCAACCTATTATAACATATTGTGGGAAGAATTAGATTCAATGACCATTGAAGTTGTACATTCAGCTATTATTGATTTAGCTTCCATTTGGCACACAGCTTGGGTCAATGCTGGAACTCCAACCTTATCTATTCAACAAGAAAAATCCATTCCATCCAGTATTACAATTCACCCAAACTTTCCAAATCCGTTTAATCCAAGCACCACCCTTCATTATGATTTATCCGAACCGACACCTATAACACTGGCTATTCATGATATAACAGGACACCGCGTCAAAACTCTATTTGAAGGAGAACAAACTTCTGGTTATAAATCCATTCAATGGAATGCCGCAAATGATGATGGAGTCAACCTCCCAGCTGGAATATATTTTTATACTATTCGTTCAGGAAATATTAGTATAAGTCAAAAATTAATTTATATGAAATAATACTTTTTGAACCAAAATAGAACCATTAAAACCTTAAATTCAATAATGAAATATTTATCCATCACTTTTATTCTCTGTTTTCAAATACTTCTTTCAAATGAAATACAGTCTCCACAGTTAATAATTCAGAGAGGGCAAAGAAGCGAAACACATATTTCTATTGATGCGCAAACTCATCTTGACTACGGTCTTATCTACCCAATTACCTACGAATTTAATATTCCTGTGGGAAGTGAAAATCTTAAATCATTTAGAAAATTTCAATCCAGTGGTTCGTGGATCCAAATGGTAGAAAAAACACCAAATGATTTTTTCAATGGGATTGAAGTAGTCCGTTTTGATTACACAGAAAATATTGCTTATGTATCCATTGGGTTTTCTAGTATATCTGATTCAATATTTATAAAATTAACGGATGAAAGTGGAAATAATATTGAAGCAAGCTACTTAGAAATGAGCGAATATTATGATAACCGTGATGCTGTCGTTACAGCCACTGCAGATGATTGGGCATCTTGGAATAATGATGTGCAAGTTCAAGCGTGTGAATTATTCCGAGATTATAATCTTTGGCTTTCTCAAGCAATAATTCCAGGTGGAGCCGATGAAAATACCTGGGCTGATATTCAAACTCAAATTGACTTAGGTCTTATTGAACCGCTCTCTCATTCTCGCTCACATCCATATATTCCTTACGAAGATCTAGAAGGCGAAGTCTTAGGGAGCAAACAGGATTTAATAGATAATTTAGATTTTCCAAGCCTCAATCGTTCAGGCTCGAATGAATATATTTATGTTTGGGTTGCACCCTATGGTGAATATGATGCTGGGACAGACGCAATGGTTAGTATTGGTAAATATCTAGTTTCAAGGATGTATACTGATAACGATTTCGGCTTTTCTGAATGGGATCAAACGTATAATAAATTTGGTACAATTGGTGTTTCAACTGAAGTTGGACCTTATTACATTGGTTCAACAGATACAGAATATTTAAACAATACTTTTGATGATGTTATTTTAAATGGTGGCATTTATCACGTAATGCTTCATCCCGCTTTTATTGATTGGGAGCAAAATTATCTAGAATTACATTTACAACATATAAACGATTTTAAAAATATTTGGTATGTGGGATTTGGACATTTATATGCGTATCATTTTTTACAAACCGCTTATACAGGAATGACCCTGTCTAACAAAGAAGAGAACTCTCTAATTCCTAAAGATGTTATTATTCAACAAAATTACCCAAATCCTTTTAATCCCACTACCACACTAAACTATTATTTACCCGAAAATACAAACGTGAATATTTCAATTTATGATTTAGGCGGGCAACTTGTAAAAACACTTGTGAATAGCAAACAAAGTTCTGGAAATAGCTCTATCCAATGGAACTCAACCAACAATGATGAGTTACCGGTAAGTGCTGGACTCTACTTTTACACAATTCAGGCTGGCGACTTCAGGCAAACCAAAAAAATGGTATTGTTGAAATAATTTTGATAATCATCCCATTGACGGTTTCTTTTATTTGACTTTTTTTACGATCTTTTATTACCGTGAAAATTACGTAAATAATAGCAAATTTTCACGGTTATAGATTCAATATAGTAAATATTTTATTATTTATACATTTTTTCACGATATATATCCTATTATCATAAATACTAACTGCAATATTAACAATTTTCACGTTATTATAGTTATATTCGTGAATATTGTGTAATTTAGACTATGGCAAAAGTACTAAATATTTTCAAAAGAATCGAAAATCTACGCGAGCGATATATTAAATCGGCATGGAAAAAAGAGTCATTACTCGATCTAATCAGCGAAACAGAAGTTGCAGAACAGGTTTACAATTCTAATGCGATTGAAAATAGTACATTGAGTTTTGATGAAACTGAAAAAATATTACTACAGATTGACCTAGATCGCTTCATCTCTGAACGAGAATTATTTGAAGCTAAAAATCTTGCCCGGATAATCGCCTATATTCAACCAAAAGCAAAACAACAGGATTTGGATATGGATACCATTTTATTCCTACATAAAATGTTAATTTCTAATATTCGTGATGATATTGCCGGACGCTTCCGAAATGAAAATGAATGGGTACGAGTAGGAAATCATATAGCATGCGACCCAAGTCAAATTATCGACAATCTGAATAAAATGATTATTACCTATCAATCAACGCCGACAAAAAGTATTATAAAAAGAATCGCATTATTTCATTTAATGTTTGAATATATTCACCCGTTTGTAGATGGAAATGGACGAATTGGTCGTGCCCTAAATAATTTTTTATTAATTCGCGAAGGCTATGTACCCATCAATATAAACTTTATTGATCGCGCCCACTATTACAATGCTTTCAAAGAGTTCGACGACAATAAAAGAACATCTATCATGGAAGAAATTGTTGGAAAAGCAATTACAAATAGCTACCATAAACGATTGGCTTATTTAGAAAGAAAAGAAATAATCACATTGAATGAATATGCAAAAAAAAATAAGCTATCTCATTCAAATTTAATCAATAAAGCAAAACGCCAAACCATTGATGCCTTTTCTGAAAAAGGTATTTGGAAAATTGGTGTAATCCAATAACACAGGAAATAATATTTTGAAAAAAACAAACTATCTCGATAGATATCCAAAAGATATTTTAACACAACAACTTTTAACCTGCGCAGATTCCATCGGAGGAAAAAACTATTTTCTTCAATTATTAGAATCTATTCGAACGACTCAAAAACATCCCATCTTAGATAAAAGTTGTATCTTTAGATTCCAGTACGGAACCATCAAATGGACAAAACCAATTTTCCCTGAAAAAGTATCTTTATTAAAACATGTTCGTGTCAGTAAACAAGATGGAAATATTTTTCCGAAAAAAGGGTCTAAAGGATATAAAAGTGTATTTAATCTATTGCGAGCATTAAAACCAATCACATTCGATGTCCAGCCGAAAAATAGTAAAGATGGCAATGGGTTTACATTTCATGCATTTGATATTATAGATGATAAAACCGTTCAAATTAATCCATTATTTGAAGTAATTTTTTTCTCTCCCGTTTTTCATGTGAAAAGATTTTTGAATCCAAAAAGATAATCAAAATATCTCTTTTCTAACCTCATTAATTCATTAGCCACGAAGGTCGCCAAGTTTCACGAAGAAAAAAGATAAAAGGTTGACAAAAATAAAATTACAAAGTATGGATACATCATTCATTGTATCTCCTTTGTTATCAGCTTTTTGTGTTTTTTGTGGCGAATAATCCAGGCTAAATAAAATTTCTTTAGGTTTTTAAATTAACGAAAATATCTTTTCTTTTAAATTTTTCGGGTGAACAATTTCATCTGCATGACCCTTCTCGTGTAACCAATCCACAGTTTGAAATCCCTGAGACGTTTTTTCTCCTGTATATTGCTCAATAACACGCTTACCGGAAAAACCGATATGCCCTGCATTATATTCAAAAATTCGTTGTCCACGACTAGCGATACCAATTGCAACACCGCCTAAAGTTGGATCCGTAATTAAAGTTACAACCGGAAGTCCCGCCTGCTCTACCCTGCTCATTGCCAATTGTGCTTTCGGAATACTTACCATAGATGAACATCCTTCATGCATCCTTGCACCACCGCCACAAGCTTGAAATATCATCGGAATTTTTTTATCAATTGCAATTTGAGCTGCACGCCACACTTTCTCACCTGTACTCATACAAAATGACCCGCCCAAAAAACCAAAGTCTGTTGTACACAAAACAACATTCTTCCCAAGAATAGTTCCATTACCTGTTATCATTGCTGTAGCTAAACCAGTCTTCATTCTAGCTATCTCTAATTTTTCAATATACCCCGGAAACGCTAAAATATCTTTATCAACAATGAATTTAGTTTCTTCATGTTCAAAGAATGAATCGGTGTCCACCATCCAATTTATATAATCCCATGCAGATGGTCGAACATAACGATGACCACATACATCACACACAAAATTGGATTGCGTTAAACTAGAGAATAAAACAGGATCATATTGGTGATTACCATTTTTAGTGTAACATTTTTTATGTCTAGGAATATATCCGTTCAATTTAGGATTTGGAATTCGAGATTTAGGATGATGAAATTCATACAATTCTTCTGAATCAATCCTATCCCAATACCCTATTTTATTCCATCTTTCAATCCTATTTGCAATTACAGATTTTCCACTAAATTTTGAAAATTGATTCACGTATTTTTTCAAAATTGATTGTACTGATTTTTTTGATTCTTCAGGGTTTATATGAGCTGGACCATTTGGTTCTGGGATTAATTCATCCACGATGCCATGAGCTAATCCTTCTCTCGATGTAATTTGTGATATTTCGGCTGCTTCGTTGGCCCGAGACCGAGTATGAAATAAAATAGATGAACATGCTTCAGGTGAAATCACTAAATAAGTAGAGTTCTCTAAAGCTAACGTTAAATCTGTTCCCGTTAATGCAATAGCACCTCCTGAACATGCCCGATTAATAATAATTGAAATTGTGGGCACCTTCACATCAGCTAAAGCATGAATTGTATCTCCAATTCGCCATGCGATTCCATTGGATTCAGATTGTTCTGTGGGATCAGCACCAGGTGTATCAATAAAAATAAGTATGATTCGCTTTTCTTCTTCCGCAACATGAATCGCTTTTACAGCTCTTTCATACGAAGATGGAACTGGCATTCCATGATTCCATTTTTGGAGCTGATCCGGATTCATCATCAAATTTCGTATATCTTCATAATTAGAAGATGGGCCGCTTTGTTGTCCAAGTAACATAACTGGAATTCCATCCAATTCCCCGCGATGAGTTTGAATAAGACAAGCTCCAAAATCATCAGACTCAAAACAAGGACTTACCGATTCAAAAATAGAAAGATAATCTAAATATTTTGGACGTTCCGGATGAAAGGACAATTCATACTTTTCATACTCAGACAGTTTTTCAATGGATTCAGGCGAGTAAGAAAAAGACTTGTTTTTTTCGAATGGAAATTGAAAATGGCGGTTCATTTATACAATAAAGAATTTTGATATTCGGAGTTATAATTCAAACGAATAAATAGACTAACTAAAATATTTTCTAAAAATTATCAAAGACCTTTCATCACCATTTCGGCAATATCCATTACCTTCATATCTTGATCATGACCCGTAACTTTCATTCCATCTTCCATCATTATATTGCAAAAATTGCAAGCGGTAGCTACTGTTTTGGCTCCAGTAGATGCTGCTTCATTAAACCGAATTTTATTAATTCTCTCACCCTTATCGATTTCATACCACATATTTCCACCACCAGCACCACAACAGAAACTTTCTTCTTTCGTCTGTTCCATCTCAACAAGATTTCCACCTTTCATAATCGATTGAATCACATCTCGTGGTGCATCATATTCTCCATTATGTCTCCCCAAATAACATGCATCATGATAGGTTACATCATCTTCCATCCAAGGTTCGGGTTTAATCTTTCCATTTGAGACTAATTCACCAATAAATTGAGAATGATGAACCACATCTAATTCGGTACCTAATTCAGCATAATCATTTTTTAAAGTAGAAAAACAATGAGGACATTGTGTTACAATTTTTTTGAATTTATACTGTTCAAACGTTTCCAAATTTTGTGTAGCCATCATTTGAAATAAATATTCGTTTCCGATTCGTCTTGCAGAATCACCGGTGCACGTTTCTTCATTCCCTAAAGTGGCAAAATCTACTCCAGCTTTATTCATCACATCCACAACTGCTTGTGAAATTTCTTTTCCACGAGAATCATACGCACCAGAACAACCTGCCCAATACAAAACATCGGCTTCTTTCTTTTCACGCATCAAAGGGACATTTCGTCCTTCCATCCATTTTTCACGGTCTTGTGGAGATAGTCCCCACGGATTCCCATAATTTTCCATTTTATCAAAAGATTCCATGGCATCTTTTGGAAAATTAGATTCCATCATAACCAGATCTTGACGCGCACGAAGAATATCAACCATTGGCTCATTCCCTACAGGACAAACTTCCACACAATATCCACAAGTAGTGCAACTCCAGGCTGCTTCTTCAGAAAGCATCCATTGAGTTAAAGGTATATCAATTAATTGCCCATCAGATAACTTTGAAAGGTTTTCATTCACAAAATATCGCTTATTTATTTCAATGGCTGATGGTGATAACTCCTTTCCCGTTTGATAAGCTGGGCAAGCATCTTGGCAACGACTACACTGTATACAAGCATAAGCATCCAAAAGTTGAGTCTGGGGCAAATGGTGAAATTGTCCAGCACCATATTGCTCTAATTTTTCATCTTCAAAATCAATCATCTCTAAAGTAGCCATAGATCGACGAGGAATATTTACCATGAAATTCAAGGGACCCATAAATAAATGAGCATGCTTTGAGTAAGGGAAATAAGGAAGAAATCCTAAAATCAATCCCAACGCTAACCACCAACTTATATGCTCTAATAACACCAAGGATGATAAATCCATATTCTGCCACAACCCTGACAAAAGCGTTGCAGCCGGTTGACTCCAGTCAGCTTGATGTTGTGCAATTTCAAATGTGGCTGACAAAAAACGAAATCCTACATGAGAAATAATAAATAATCCAACCAACAAAGAGTCTTTTCTCATTCCAACCCTGGCGGCATCAGAAAGCATCACAGTTTGATTGGTTGCTAATTTCTCATCGCCTACAATAAAACGTCGTACTAAAAAATAAACAACACCCAGTAGAACTAATACACTGAAAGAATCAACAAAAAATCGATACGCGTCACCAATGAAATGATTTGGTAACAAATGAAAGTCTGGAATAAAACCATAAATAACATCCACGACATTAACAATTAAATAGAATGTAAAGCCCCATGCAACTAATGCATGAATAAATCCAATAATAGGGCGAGTTTTAAATAACGTTTTTTGACCAATAAAAGCAGCAAAACCTTTCGGCCAATTAACAATTACATTTTTCCAATTGATTGGCTGAGAACCACTTCCAATCACTCTAAACATTTTACTGAAACTAATCCAAGATAATCCCAGTGATGAGATTACCAAAAGAATAAAAATAATCTTTTCAGGAAATGTAAGCAAACTAACCCTTCAGGGTCTCTGTCAGTTTTGGAATAATCTCTAACACATCACCAATAACTGCATAATCAGCAATTTCAAAAATGGGTGCATCCGCATCTTTATTAATGGCTAGAATATTTTTCGAACCTTTCATACCAACAACGTGCTGAATTGCACCAGAAATTCCTAAAGCTAAATACAGTTTTGGAGAAACTGTTTGTCCGGAACTTCCAATTTGCCTGAATGAAGGCAACCATCCAGAATCGACAACAGGACGACTCGCTCCTACTTCTGCGCCCATTACTTTAGCTAATTCAAATACAATTGGAATATTATCTTCCTTTTCAATACCGCGTCCGACAGATATAATCAACTCAGCTGATTCCAAGTCAACATCTGCTGCTGCCTCCTGGAAAGGATCTTCAGACTCAGAGCGAACTAATGATGAATCTAAATCAACGTTAAACGATCGTGATGAACAGTTTCCAGGCATCATGGCTTCTTCGCTAAACGCTGAAGATTGAAAACTCAATATTTTTTGATCCGTTGCCGCAGAAATAGTTGCGTTTAATTTTGAATTCAAAATTTGCTTAACTAGTCCATTTTCCATAGAAATAATATCTGGAATAAAAGGGATATCTAATTTTGTGCTAACTCGAGGTATATAATCCCGGGTTTGGTAAGAATGCCCAATTAAAATAGTTGAAGGTGATTCTGCTTCTATTACTTGCTTTACAACTTCAGAATATCCATCTGCGCTATAAGTTGAAACCAAATCATGATTAACTGTTATTACTTCAGAAATATCTATGTTGGATAATTCATTTGCCAAACCGTTAGCATTATTCCCAATTGCTAGGACAGAAATAGATCCACCCATTTTTTGCGCACCTACAATGGCTTCTTTACTCATGCGGTGAAGTGATCCGCGATTATCTTCTAATACAACTAGAATATCCATAATCTATATTACCTTAATATCTGATTTTAAAATGTTTACAATTTTACTCACAACTGAATCTGCATCCCCTTCAATTACCACGGTTTGTTTGGATGTTTGCGGTACAAATACCTTATCGATTGATTGTGACTTTGAGTGTGTTTGATGATCCGATGCCGGTACAACTTTAATTTCTTTTCTCTTCGCACCCATGATTCCTTTTAAAGAAGGATAACGAGGCGTATTTAATCCTGATTGAATACTAATTGCGGACGGCATTTTAAGTTTCACCCACTGAAACCATCCCGACTCTAATTCTCTTTTTACACGAATGGTAGGACTTTGGATTTCAACTTCCATGGCTAACGTTGCAGTGGACATTCCAAGCATTTCGCCAATTAATACACCCGTTTGTCCCATACCTGTATCATCAGATTGAAGCCCCGACAGGACTAAATCAAAGTTTTCTTCCTTCAACACAGATGTAAAACTTTTTGCATTTGATAAAGGATCTGTTTCAATGGTCCCATCTTCTTCTAAATGAATTCCACGATCTGCACCCTTTGCCAATCCTTCACGAATGACTTTTTGAACTCGAGATGGACCCATACTAATAATGACAACTTCACCTTCACCTATTTTTTCTTTAATTAATAAAGCTTCTTCAATTGCAAAATTGTCAGGGGGATTCATTACAAATGTAGCTTGGGCTTCGTCAATCCATGTTGTGTCGCCTAAAATAGGTAACACAGATTCGGATCCCGGGACTTGTTTAACTAATACGGCAATCTTCATTTTAATTCCTTTAGAGAAAAAGTAAAATATTATAGGTAATTTATAGGGTGAATATAAAAATAAGAAAGGGAAGCCACCAACTATCATGAATAATTTTTGGACAGGTGTATTTATAAATGGACTCTTTATATTTGGGAGTATTTTATTTCTTTATTCCAGTTGGATTTTATGGGCAAAGAAAAGTTATGAAAAATCTAAAAAAGAGAAAAAGCAATAATTTAAAAAGTTATTGAATCTTCCCTGAGATTGTCCTAGCTTTATAGGTTCTTTCTTTGTTGAAGAGCCCTTTAATTATTCTGTTTTGCCATCTAGTAATGATGGGAATGAATAAAGTGTTCTCAAAGATTGAAATAAACTCAACCACTAATAATACAATAAAGGAGAAGCAAAATGATGAAATCGTTCAAAATTTTTCTTCCAGTAACTCTATTCATGGGACTATTATTTTCCCAAAGTATAGAAGCAAATTGGCAACTTGGAGCTGCAATAGTTCAATACACTTATGAAGTCAGAGAATTTGATAGTCCCGAAGATTCAGCTGATGCATCTTATGAAGTAACAGCTTCATGGCCTAGTTCTGCTGCTGCTGCTGCAGGATATGGATATACTCATTCACTTAACCAATTTGAAGTTGGCGATACAATAACAACCATTACCGTTCCATTAGTCAACGAAATGTTATTACAAATGTTTGGTGTAGCGATGAATGTCAATATGAATGACAATGGTACTTTTACAATTAATGATGGAAGTACTTATCCAACAACTGCCACCGAAAATTGTTCAACTTATGCTTCTGTCCCTTCTGTGTCAGAAAATGGAACTTGGTCATCCACTCCTGGTTTTACTCACCCTGATGATGCAAATGCATATTCAATGGGTTGGGGAATCTCCTTATCAAGTGTTTTTGCGCAATTTAGTGCCGCTGATATTGCGGGTGGTGAATATGGCGTAGATTATGGTGTAGGCACTGATATGGAAAATTGGGGAATGATTACCATTGATTATACAGATGCAAACCATTCCACTCCAGCTGGGATGGAAATTTACTGGGAAGCTCATGATGGCATTGCAAGTGGACTTGGCGTAAATGAGAATGGTCAGCTCAATGGTGTTACAGGTGTTCCTGTTGTTCCAGGCGACACAGTTACATTTGGAAATATGGATATGTATCTTGCTTATATGCACCCTGATACTAATCTTTGGTATGACTTAGGTTGGACTGGTGAAGGTAATTTCACAGCACCAATGCTAGGTGGACCAGGGCATCCAATTGACCCAGATAACCCTGACACATATACAACAGATCCAGTTTCAGGTGAAATGATTCCACTCGGTCTTGTAGAAGCAAATTGGGGATATTTATTTGATCCCGTTGGTAATGATGAAGTTCCTTTTAGTGGCGATGAGCCTCTTGCACCTACCGGATTTTTCTTTACCTATAACTTTTTAGAAGCTGCTGGTGTTTGGGAAGCTGTGGTAGATTCCGTTTATGGAGAAACTGGTGATTTAGACGCTGCAGCTACTGCTGCTGCCTATGCTATTTCCCTAATCTATCTTGATGACCCATATGCTACTGCAGTTGCCGAAGCTGTTGGCGATTCTATCAATGCATGGTTTTATGAATGCTACGGTGCAACTGGTGATGTTTTTGGATGTCTTGAAATTTTGAAAATGGGACCAACTGTCACACTTCTAGGTGTTAAAGCTGCCTGTCCAGATGAAGAAGGCTGTGGTGTAGATGATTCAGGATGGGATTATGATGGTGAAAATGGTCGATTGGTACTTGAAGTCGACAATAGATGTATTCCAGATAACACAACTCAACGAGTCAATACTTTCTGGGCAAATACTGCACTAGAATTGGATGAAGAAGCTCCATTAGCTCAAGAATTCAAAGTCTATGGTAACTATCCAAATCCTTTCAACCCTTCTACGCAAATCAAATTTGCGACAGAAAGAGCATCTGATGTATCCATCACGATTTACTCTATTTTAGGACAAGAAGTAACTGTTCTTCAAAATGGGAATCTTACTGCAGGCACCTATAATATTTCTTGGTTTGGAACAGACCATGCAGGAAATAAAGTACCAAGTGGTGTTTACTTTTATGAAGTCCGATCTGATAACCGGATACAAAGAGGAAAAATGTTATTGTTGAAATAGCATTTACTCAATACTAATCAAAAACTAAACTAAACAGCCTCGTTTTATCGGGGCTGTTTAGTTTATAATACTAGCCCTATGAAAAAATACTCTACTTTTATCTTATTAATTATTTCAACTCTTTTAGCTCAGAATACAACTATTACAGGTAAAGTTGTCGATGCATCAAATGATGCACCCTTGATCGGAGCTAATGTTATTTTAGAAGGAACTCCCCAAGGAGCCGCAACTGATAGTGATGGTCGATATACCATCAAACAAGTTAAAAATGGTGATTATACCATTATGGTTTCTTATATGGGATTTAAAATATTAAAAAAAGAATTAACAGTAACAAATAAAACATCAATAGTTATTGATCTTAAACTAGATCCTGAAGCAATTCAAATGGAAACCTATGTCGTAACCGCATCTAGACGTCGTGAAAGAGTCGAAGATGCACCTGCAGCAATTTCAGTCATATCAAAAGCGCAAATTAGACGAGAGAGCAATACAAATCTGGGGGATTACTTAAAGGGAACCAAGGGGATTGATTTTACTCAATCAGGTATTGATAGTTATAATATGACCGCTAGAGGGTTTAATTCATCATTCAGTTCACGATTACTCACCTTAACCGATGGTAGGATGGCTAATGTACCATCTCTCCGTTTAACGGCCTATAATGTGATACCAGTTTCATTTGAAGATGTAGAACAAATTGAAGTGGTCTTAGGACCTGCATCAGCGTTATATGGACCCAATGCACATAGTGGTGTTTTGAATATTGTAACGTCGTCTCCTATTCGAACTCAAGGAACAAGCATTAATATCCAGGGTGGGTTGCTCAGTCAAACAGATACCGATTTATTAAAGAAATTCACATTTAGAACCGCCCATAAATTTGGCAATTTTGGTTTTAAAGTATCCGGAGTTGCTTTAGCAGGACAAGACTGGACCCATGTTAATCCCGATGAATATGAAGGACATGATCCCATGTTAATTGGACGTGCAAATTTTAAACATGACCGACTCGATCGTGGTGGTTCCTTAGCGGATGTCCAAAACCAAATATTTACGCAAGAAATGGTTGCGGAAGTAGAAGGTGCAGATGATTCATGGATTGGATATTATTGGGGTGACAAAATAGAATCATCAGGTGAAGGTGCTTCTCCCACCATTACGCAAGCCATGGTGAATGAAGCGTCTAATGATGAATTTAACCGATACACTTTGGACAATGGGATTGAGTTGTGGTTTGTCACTGAAGATAAAATTGGTTTTCCTTATTCAGATGGTATTGATAATGATGGCGATGGAGATATTGATGAAGGAATTGATATTCGAATTGATGATGCAGCCGAAATTTGGTTTGATGGCATCGACAATGATGGCGATGGTCTTGTTGATGAATCAGATGAGCGTGGTAGCGCATGGTTAGATCGTTTTGGAAACAATGTTTCTGGTATCCCCTACCCAACCGTTTTTTCAAGCCCAGACTCTGTATGGACCGTTCTTGACTCTACTCATAAATTTGGATTTGGTGATTATAAGTACGACTCAGATGGAAATATAGTTTTTGATACAAACCAAAATGGGATTTTCGCTGATGATTGGGGCTCAGATGGAAAAGACAATGATGGGGATTGGGGACTTTATAAAGATAATCTTGGTAATGCATATAATTCCCAATCTGAAAATTTTATAGATTTAAATGGCAATAATGAATATGACGACGACGTAGGAGAAGCTTGGGTAGATTTTCTTGGGCTTTTAGATTGGGGACTTGATGGAATTCTAGCAGTAGATAACAATGGAGATGGAGATTATGATGATCCCGGTGATATTGCACCAGATGCTGATGGGACTGAAGGAAATGGTATTTGGGACAGAGAAACATATACGGATCAAAATGGAAATGGAGAGTGGGATCAGTTTGAATTGAATGACCTAGATGGTGATGGTCTCCCCAGTATTGGTGAAGTAGGTGTTGATGAAGAAGATGAAAAAGATTTTGCAATGAACTATGGTGGACTTTCCAATATATACAAAGATGCGAATGACGATGGTATTAATGACTTTCCTGATTTTAAAGTTCGAAATTATAGGTATGACCTTCGATTAGATTGGGAACCTAGTTCAGATTTAACAGTCAGCTTATCTCATGGATTTGCTTGGGCTCGCAACATCAATATCACTGGAATTGCTCGTTATTTAGCAGATGGATGGGTTTATAGATATTATCAAGCTAAAATGCGATATAAGAATTTCTTTTTCCAAACATACTTAAATGCTAGTTATTCGGGTGACCCAACTCGTCCAACTCGAAATATGGCAACAGGAAGTCTTATCTATGACCGCTCTAAAAAATTCAGTGCTCAACTTCAACAAGTAAATGAATGGAAAGGTGGCGATATTCGTTTAGTTTGGGGTGTCGATTATTTCTTAACCTTACCGGATACGCGCGGAACTATTCTTTCTGATAAAAACTTTTCTGATCATCGAGATAACAATGGAAACGGTGAAGCAGGATCTCCGTATGTGTTTGATGATGGTAACGATGACACTTGGTATGATTCAGGGGAAAGCTATACAGCATGGAACACAGATAATGGCACACAGACAGGTAATATTAAAGATTCTATTGGTGTTGGAAATAATGGCATTATTTATGATGATTCTGTATTAGGTGCAATCGCTGATGGGTTTGATAATGATGGTGATAGCGATGATTTTGACGATTTAAATGGCAATGGATTTCCTGATTATGTTGATTCTGATAATAGCGGTCAATTTGAATTAGGTGAAACAGTTGAACCGGGTGTCCAATGGATGGGCAATCAATATTTCCTTGTTTATGCGGATGGAATAGATAATGATGGCGATGGAAAAATTGATGAAAACATCGATGAAGGAATTGATGAAGCAGCTGAAGATAATCGTTATACTGTAAATGAATTAGGCGCTTATTACCAAATAAATTGGAAATTCAGTAAAAAGTGGGAATTTATTCAAGCCACTCGATTTGACATTCACGACAGACTCAATAGTATGATTAATTTCAATAATCAAGGGGATGGGATGGGGTATAATCCATTTGATTGGGATTGGGATTTCAGTCAAAAAGATGGACTCCAACTCTCACCAAAGATTGGTTTAGTTTACCGTCCTAAGCAAAATCAAAATATTCGTTTAACCTGGGCGACCGCTTTTAACACGCCTACAAATCAAGCTTTATTCTTGGACATTTTTGTAACACGAGTTTCAGTATTTAAAGTCTATGCAAAAGGCGCAAGCGGTGGCTATGTCTTCCCACGGGATTCTATAGGAAATCCATATTACTATAAGCCTTATGAAGGGAAATATGTACCTGTTGATACCACTGAAAGTATCTTTTTCTATCCATCCACAGATCCTAAAATTCCAGGTTTCTTTGGACAAACTGTGACAGATCTCCCAGAGATTGAAGCAGAAATTGTAAAATCTTGGGAATTGGGTTATAAAGGTCGATTAAATCAAAGAATGTTTGGAACCTTAGATATTTACACGAGTCATTATAGTAGTTTTGTAAGCCCCGTCACTTTCATTACACCGATTGTAGTAGAAAAGTCTGTTCTTGAAACGGATTATAATGGTGACAGTCTTGTAAATACCATTGATGATCTTGAAAATAACATCATTAATGACCAAGATGACTATGATGAAGCGTTTAATCATTGGCGCGCAGGAATACAAGGAATTACGGCCATGGATACCACACCTGGCTTTACACCTCCTGTTGTAGTGGGTTATATTAATTATGGTGAAATTGATATGTGGGGATTTGATGCAAGTTTAACAACAATTGTAAATCTTGAAATGTCATTAGATTTAACCTATTCCCATTTGGGAATGACTGAATTTTATAATCCAATAACAAAGGCAAAAGATCCTGTTAATGCTCCTAGGCATAAAGCTGGGATGAAGCTTCAGTATAACCCAAGACGATATCCTATTACGGCTTCTGTTAATGCTCGTTACGTTGATGGATTTAAATGGTCATCCGGTATCTATTTTGGAGATATTAAACCATATACCATCTTTGATTTTCATTTTGGATACGAATTCAATCAATATGTGAAAGCTAATTTTACTATGTCTAATGTGTTGAATCATCGACATACTGAAATTATTGGTGGTCCAGCTTTAGGTCGAGTGCTGCTCTTAAGGCTTCAAACCAAATTTTAGAACACATATAAACTATTTTTTTCAAAAATAAAAAACCCTTCGAATATTTGAAGGGTTTTTTATTTTAAACTTAGCAGGATAACTCAAACCCTGGTAGCGGGGGAACTGCCAGACCTTTCAAGCATTATCCTGCCACTAAATCTGAGATGTAACTTAGTGGGTGTCATGAGCTTCATCAAGGGAATTTTAATAATTATGATATTTTTACAAATATAATCCCATGTTTCCATTTTTAAACACTTTGGATCGAAACATATTCAACTGGGTAAACCAATCTTTATCCAATCGGATATTTGATATTGTTATGCCATTTATTACAAATCAAAATAACTGGTTTCTACCTATTATACTATTGATTCTGTATTTATTAATAATGGGAGGAAAACGAGGTCGAATAGCATTAACAATATTGATTATAACATTAATATTAACTGACTACATTTCTGCTTTTATATTAAAGCCATATTTTGCAAGGATTCGCCCATCACACGAATTAGGTGATTATATTAATATACTTGTCTCCAAGGGAGGAAAATGGAGTATGCCTTCAAACCATGCTTCTAACATTGTCGCCTTGACTGTAATTCTATCTTACTTCTATAAAAAGATCAAAATGCCACTCTATACATTGGCTATCACAATAAGCTTTTCTAGAGTTTATGTAGGAGTTCATTATCCTGGAGATGTAATAATCGGTGGACTTTTTGGATATGGAACGGCATGGATGCTTCTCACATTTTGGGTAATTTTGAAAATGAGAGAATTAAAGCGAGGAAAAACGTGGGTTTGGTACGAAAAAGACCTACCTGAAAATATTAATTAGCCAACTTTTTTTACTCTTAATTTGGTAAGGTGTCTTTTGGTGGTTTTACTCCAAATGATGCGAATCCACTATCTCGATTTGGCATTTTTATTTCACCATGTTTTGTTTCAAACTTTTTAATATTATCATTTAAAGCGCCCAAGAACGCTTTTGCATGTTGAGGGGCCATAATTATTCTAGAATGTACTTTAGCTTTAGGTACACCAGGAAGAATCCGAGTAAAATCTAATACGAATTCAGCAGTTGAATGAGTAACAACAACAAAATTCGCATACTCACCAGAGCTTATTTTTTCATCCAATTCAATATTAATTTGTTGAATATTCTTTTTTTCATTTTCCATTATGAGTCCATTTAACTTTTTTTCAATGAAGAATCTCGTTCATTAAATTCTTCCCAATCATCATTAATCCCATCAAACTCAGTATAATCTTTTATACCTTCATTTTCTTCGACATTTTTGGGATGTAATTCATTTTCATAAATATTATAAATATCTTTTTTCTTTTCAAATTCACTCGGATCGCCTTCTTCTTCTTTTGTTTGATCCAAATCTTCTACATCATCACTGTAAACAATTTGATCAAAAAAGTCTAAATTTTCGACAATTCCATTTGCCATTAAAAATTCAAGAAAATCAAGATATTTTCTATTTTTTAAGTCTGTACGACAAATTGCACATTTCAAAGATTCTTTAAGATCAATCTCTTCAATCGTGTTTTCGCATACAGGACATATTAAGCCTTCAAGCATTCGTTTTATCCTCTAAAATCGGCGGATAATATAATTGATGACACCCCGAACAGCAAGACTATTACAGAGATAAATATTGAAAAAATTTATGATATTTTTCGAATTATTATGTAATCCTGGATTCAAGTAGTAAGTGCAACAGTGTCTGATTCTCCAAAAAATACTTCATTGGGTGTTTTATACCCAAGTCTTTTTCTTGGCCGATTGTTAAGTCTTTTCGTGGCGTGGATTATTTCCTTATCCGTTATGGTTCTAA
>JABIHN010000070.1 GCA_018649625.1 Fidelibacterota bacterium
GATTCCCCAAACTTAAGGGTGGTTTTTTATGTTTTTTAATCATTTTTTCCTTGCTCTGTAATAAACCGTTGCTTAATTTTATTGCAGTAAAACTAAATAAACAAGAAAAAAATACAGAAAAATTTAATCTATATGGAAAATGCAAAAGAAATTATTAATAACTTTATGACCCATCAGGGCTATAGGCGAAAACGGGACGTAGCCGCTTTTTTTGGTGTATCGCCCCAAGCTCTAAGTCTTTGGATTGCCAAAGGCGAAATCCCCCCCAAGCATTTACTCAAACTTTCACAAGAGAATATCATGATTAATCCTTCAAAAATATCTACGACATCTTCAAATCCCGGACCCAAATCATCAGATGAATCCAAAATAGTTATTGATTATCTCATGCGAGAAAATGTGGTTCTTAAGCAAGAGGTCGAATCTCTACGAGCCGAAACAGTTCAGTTGAAAACGCCATCTCAAAAAGGCGATTTATTGGATAGAATTGTAGCTGATTCTCTTTTAATTTGTGGCCGGGTATCGGATGGTATTATTACAGAAGTAGATGGAAAATGGCCTGAGATATTGGGATATGATCAAAATGAATTAGTGGGACACCGTTATGACCGGGAAGAATGGATTCATCCTGATGAATTATCAAGATCTCGAAAAGTTCAGGAAAAATTAATAAAATCCGAATCTATTACAGAGTCTCGGTACAGCACCATTCAACGTTGGAAGAACGGTAAAACTGGCAAATATATTATGCTAAGCATGGTTTGGGATATTAATGTTCAAGAAGATACAGCCATTGTGGTCTGCAAACCCATTGATGGATTTTTTGACGCAAAGGGCGTTTATAATTAATCCGGGGGTGATATAATTAAAGCTAGTTCGTGAGGGGCTGGCTACGTTTCCCAAGACGAGTAATTATCCTAACATCCCCGGGAAAAATTAAAAAATTGTTGTCATTCCGAGGAGTCGCCTAAAAGCGACGACGTAGTAATCTCGCTTTAAAACGTAAAAACAATCGAGATTGCTACATCAATCTGATTCTTCGACATGTTCAAGAATCGATTAATTTGAAATGACAGATTAGAATTACAATAACAAACAAAAAAAAGGAAGAGAGAAGATCATGAAAAAAACCGTAATGTTACTATTCGCGTTATCAATTTGTTTTGCAGGTGGCAATCTACCGCCTCAAATGGATAAAATTGTAAAAGCGCTTCAAAATAAATATCAAATATATTCTTTAGAGGATATATCTAAATTAAATAACCAACCCAACGTGACGAACGCCAGAACTTCATCTCGAGACATGGGAGATTTGATAGGCGGATGGCACCTAGAAGACAATAGCATTGAAATGTTTGTAACGGTTGGCACAGATCAAACAATAATTAATGCGCTTTCAATGATGGGGATGGCAGAAGCAAATGGAAGTATTTCTGCAACAGCCAGCGATTATTCAACAGAATTAACTTATCTATTGGATGCATCTTTTATGGATGGTGGTGGAAATAGTGACTGTGAAGACATTTATTGTGAAGGCGAATACAATGATTATTATGATTATGGTTATTATCCATCCGATATGTATTGCGAGTGCTGTAGTGACGAATATTATATTGATGATTATTGTTATTATGGTAGAAATAATTCTCGAAACACAGATGCCTTAGGCTTTGCTCAAGACTATGTTAATGATAATTCAATTGATTGGGGTGAAAGCGCCTTTGATCTTGAATCTGAATTTAGTTTGGTTGTTGACGGTGATGATGTTTCTGGAGGCCTTGGTGGTACTAATCCAGAGAATTGTGAAATAAATTGGCCTGATGATCCATTTAAAATAGCTGTGTATTCATTTGTATCTGAATATGTTTTAGGAGAAGGCGGAAGTATTGGATGTTTTCTTGACAGTGATTCCCTTGATCAATCTTATGCGGATTTTGTAGGGGAAATGGAAGATGAATGGACGAATGGCGGAGATGATGACGACGGAGAAAGTGAACCCGAGCTTTTAATCATGAATATGAATTTAATGGAATTTTTTATGATTGTGTTTGGAGCTGATTTTGATAGTATCAATGTTGAAAATCCAACAGTCTTAGCAGTTGGGTCGTCTAATGGCGAAAACCTAGATATGGTATTTGGATTAATGTTTAATCAGAATGGCGTTCTTGAACTGATGGCGGATTCTGCAGCTGCTGCCTTATCAACATCTATTGATACAATGAATTTTAGCCTAACGTTTAACAATTTGAGTTTAGTTGATTCATTGGGAATGTCTCAGCTTACAGTTAATGGAACCATTGGACCTGGAATGCTTGAGTTTATCGCAGGAGAAGAAACTTCGATTGATTTAAGTCTTTTATTTGGTGATGAAAACGAAGAAGAAGATCTTTCAATTTATCTATATGAAGATTCTACAGGAATGGATGTTTCAATAAGTTATGATGATTATTATGGCGAAGAATGGACAGATACAAGTTATTTTCAGTGGGAAGCAACATCAGATTCGGTTTTTTTATATTATGAGTCTGATTATTATGATGAAGAGTCTGATACAATGGCGATGGAATATGAAATTGAAGATGGGACGCTGTATGTATCAGCATCAGAAAACCCATGTGAAGAAGAATACGATTCTTACGAAGATTGCTTTAGCGAGGATGATATTTATCCAGGCTTAGACCAATTAGAAGATGTTGAAGATTTCAAAGTTTCGTTTGAAAGTGTTTTTGAATCGGTAGATATTGCTTCTGTAGATCCACTTGATGGACTTTTGCCGTTGGAACATAAGTTATATACTGCTTATCCAAACCCATTCAACCCGGTAACAACCATCCGATTTGATGTGGGAGACGCTTCTCATGAATCAATCCTCCGTATTTATGATATAAGTGGACGAAATGTAGCAACGTTAGTTAAAAGTCAATTGCAAGCAGGAACCTATGAAGTGCAGTGGGATGCATCTCAGTATGCCAGTGGCGTTTATTTTACAGAATTAATTTCTGGCATTAATCGATATACTCAGAAAATGATCTTGTTGAAATGATCAGTATTGTTATTCCGGATAATTGCATTGCGGTTATCCGGAATCAAGATTGTAGAATTGAATTCCGGGTTAAATTAGGATCAACAGAGTCAAATATAACTTTATAAACGAAGAAAAAAATAAAATGAAAAAACATCTATTACTTACTTTAATCATATTTCTTCAAATGAATTTTATTCGGGGGCAGGAAGAAGAAAAACCAAAACAATATAGGGCGGTTGGATTGTTTGATCATAAAACGGGACTCGGTATTATTGGTATAGCAAGAACGCTTTATCAAAAAGACAAAAGTGAAATATTTGTGGGGCTTGGCCTTATCCCGGCTGGTACCCTTTCCCTTGGTTGGAAACGACTAATGAATGATGGACCTATCAAAGGGTACTCTGTTTTTTCAATTCAAAAAATAAGCGCAATGGGTGGTGAATTTATTGCGCCTTATTTTTCTTTTGGCGGTGAAAAAAAATTAACAGATAATTTATTTTTTAATTTAGGGATTAGTTCTGTAGTTCGGGTTTACCCAGACAAAAAACCAGATATTGTGCCATTTCCCGCGCTTAATATAAGTTGGGTGAGATAATTATATAACTTAGTGAATGTGATTGAGCCAATTTAAAAAGCCAAAGTTTATAAAAAGCGTTTTTGAAATGAACAATCGACTACAATACATCCATGTTTTTCTTTGCTTAACAATTTTTAGTACTTACAGCTCTGCCAAATCAATTCGTATCTATAATATCTCTGATCGAGATTTTAAAAATGTGTCTATCATGAAACAATCCTATGGTGATATCCATGCAGGTGAAACCAGCGATTATAAAAAAGTGAAAACTGTTTTATCTTATGCAGCCATGAAAATGACCATTGATGAAAAATACGTTACGGGTCAAACTTTGAACATTGGCTCTAAGTCATTCACCTATGAAATCAACATAATTGATTTGGAAAAAGGTTGGTTGGTGATAGAAGTTGTAAGGGACTAAAAGATTGAAAACTTTAAAACGAATCTCATTGTTAATTCTATTCATTTTTCTTCAAATAAACTTTATTTATGGACAAACTAAAGAACGCCCAGCTGAATATATCGCCGTGGGAATTTTAGATCATAAAACGGGATTTAGTTGGGCGGAAATATTATTATAACGATGCGCCAATAAGAGCTTATTCTGTTTTAGCCATCCATGGATTCTTTTTTGATGATATATTAAAAGGAAAACCATTTATGTCTATGGGAATAGAAAAACAATTGGGTAAAAAACTATATTCTAATCTTGGAATTCACGCTACCTATGAAGAACCCACACATTCATCAAATAAATTACCCAAACTTTATTGGGTTCCATCCGCTAATATAAATTGGAGATTTTAGGGATGTGGAAGTAGATAGATGAGAGTTTTGGATTTTTAGAATGGATACAAATATTATCAGCAAAAAGGAAAGAGTTTAATGGTTCAGAAAAAAAAGAACACAGTTCAATCTCTAAATAGAATAGCAACAATTATATTATTGAGTATAGTCTCCTTGGCCGCAGTCAATGCCGGCACAAATTTTGATGAATATCACCTAGATGGAAAGTCATTTGAAGGGAAAATATATTGGGATAAACCTCTAATTCGCTGGCTTCGTTTTACAGATACAATCGAGTTTAAAGATGGAACGGTATCCTCTAAATTATCTGTAAAAAGCGGTTATAAACCTTCGCAGTATCATATTGAAAAATCCAATGGCACTCTTATATTTTCGGCACGAGCTGTGCGAGGAGAAATGGATTATTATGATTGGAGTGGCATTTTTGACGGTAAGTCATTACGTGATGTGAAAATGATATGGACGAATGATGGAGCTGTACGTCATTTTGTATTTGACCAAAAGTAATTAAATATTTTTATTTATGAAAATGGAAAATCATAAAAGTAGATCGTGTCGTGCAATATCTATTATCACCTGCATTTTTTTGGTAGGTGTTATAAAGGTGTGGGCTAACGAGTCTCCGAAAAATGATTCATTGAGTATGACTTTAGATGGAAAATCATTTAAAGGGCAAATAAAGGCGAATGGGTTTTTGGGTTTTTTTAAATCCCGTGAAAAATTAATTTTTAATGATGGAAGTTTGATAACCACAAGTTCAAAGCCACACATTAGACTTCCCTATCAAACTTTTCAGGAAAATGGAAAAACGAAATTCACCGCGCGGGGCCCCACGGATTATGACGGAGGAACGATTGAATGGACTGGAACTTATAACGGAGAGTCTTTAGAAAATGTTAAAGGAGATTGGATAAGAGGTGAAAAAGGACACTTTCTTCACGATTTATTATTAACGGATGTGGTTACTTGGTTTTTTACACCAGATCCAATCCAACATCAATTCGATTATATTAATATGGTTTTAATCCCAAGTGGAATCTTTAAAATGGGTAATCCAGCCGGGGAAGAAGAATACGATAATTTTCCTGTTCATACTGTGAAGATTGATAGTTTTTATATGGACAAATATGAAGTTACGGTTGAAGAGTTTAGGCAATTTACTCAAGAGACGGGATATAAATTTAATTGGCGATTATGGGAAAAACATTTTGTGTCGCCAACAGATAATCATCCCATGGTCAACGTGGACTGGAATGAAGCAACGGCTTATGCCGAGTGGTCAGGCAAGCGCTTACCAACGGAAGCAGAATGGGAATATGCAGCCCGAGGCGGATTGGATGATATGCGTTATCCTTGGGGAAACACCATTACAAAGCATGATGCAAATTTTCACAAATACTGGAAAAATGATGATGAATTTAAAAATAGCAGTATGACCGGAAAGGATACATGGAGATTCGCTTCTCCAGTGGGAAGTTTTGCGCCCAACGGATATGGTTTGTATGATATGGCAGGGAATGCGTCGGAATGGTGTCAGGATTTTTATAGCCGTAATTATTATTCTGTTTCTCCCGAAGATAATCCACAAGGTCCGGAAACGGGAAATACAAAAGTAACGCGTGGCGGACATTGGTATAGTTGGCATACAGGGTTGAGAGTTTATCAAAGAGGAAGCAATCCGCCCGATGTGAAAAGGTGGCAAGATGTCCTAGGTTTTCGATGCGTAAAAGATTTAGATTAAATAGTTAATATTTTATTA
>JABIHN010000071.1 GCA_018649625.1 Fidelibacterota bacterium
CAGTTAAAGCATACCAATTAGACCCTCCATCAAAGGAAACTTTAATGTAATAATTAGTACTTGCAGAAAAGCTAGAGCCAGACAAACTAAATCCGCCAGTTCCATCCACACTAGATGCAGTACTAACAGTAAGGTTATACTTTGTAAAACTACTTGTTTGTCCTGCAGGCGTAAAAGCTATTGATTGCCCGAAACTAATTGTTAAGAGCATAAAAAGGGAGATGAGTGTTTTCTTCAACATCACTAAGTATTTAGGCGATTTTGTAAAAGGCTTCATTAATTAGAAAAAGCTTATAAGTTAATACCTAAGAGTAAAACACCATCCATCCAACCTGTATGACCAAGAACAGTATTTTTAGATGTTTCTCCATTCAATACTTCTGTCGCTCTTATTCCACCTCGAACATCTAATGTTCCACCAATTTTAATTCCATAAGATGCTTCCATCATAAATCCAGGAGATTTACCAACAATACCACCTCCAAATTTTATTTTGCCTGGACCAGCAGGGAATGAAATAATTCCCATTCCAGTAATACCACTATATGTGTCATCAGGAGGATTCACTTGTGATGGGATTTTATTTTCAAATTTGAATGTTCCAACTTCAACACCAAATCGGAATCTCATTCCAAGTATTTGCATCAAAACTGGAAATTCAACACTGGCTTTTAAATCTATATTAGAAGACCAATCAATAAGATTCATATTCACAAATCTTGGAGAACTCCCCGCAAGATCAATTGTATATCCTAAATTTTCGGCATCATCTGATAACTCTTCATCTTCGTATTCATCATCATCTTCATATTCATCTTCATCTTCGTATTCATCATCATCTTCATATTCATCTTCATATTCATCATCTTCATATTCGTCATCATCAAGATATTCATCATCATATTCTTCATCATCTTCATATTCATCGTCGTCGCCAAAGAACTCTTCCACGTCATCTACATCATCCGGATCTTGGGCGTAAAGATTGGAAGTTGGTGCTAAAATCAGTAGTATTAAAAAAGCCCATAGAACAAATTGGGCTGTACGAAATAGAAAAGAAAATGTCATTCTTTCCAACATATCGAACTCCGCGCTAAATTGACTGAGTAAACAGTCATCTGTTGTTAATTGAATTTACTTGCCTCGCGAGTATAATTACTCACTCTGAATATAAGGTTTCTACTAAGAAGGAGTCAAATTTAAATTAAAAAAGAAATATTGGATAATATGAAGTGAAACTTGTATGAAAATTGGAATTATAGATAGTTATTTTTTAATTACCAGAAAGGTTTATTAATTCAAATTTAACATAACAACTGATATCGTTGATTAAGTGAACTTTTTATAAAGATATCTTTATTTTAATAAAACCATTTTATTTACCGCCAAAAATGATTCACTTTCCAATTGAGCAAAATACATACCTGAACCTAATTGTTTCCCCGAGTGATCTTGCCCATTCCAAATGATATGATAAGACCCTGCAATTACATGTTTATCTAAAAGGGTTGCAACTTCTTGACCATAAACATTGAAAACTTTCAAACTTAAATTAGAATCATTATGAATAGAAAAATGTATCGTTGTGCTTGGATTAAATGGATTTGGGAAATTTTGTTTTAAGCTGAATTCTTTGGTAACCAGATTTTCTTCTCGATCAATTTCGTCAGCGTTCATAAAATCATCCACGTAAACGGTTGAAGTTCCAACAATTGTCTGATAGGTTGCCCATACATGCCCTGTTCCAACCAATGATCCCGATGTAAATATTCCACTACTATCTATTAAGCCAATTTCTTGAGTACAAGTCCAAATTACAGAATCACCCATTATATTAATTGGGTTAAAATATTGATCAAATCCATTAATAGTAAATTGCTCCTGTGTATCAGGCTCTAAATTAACAATTTCAGGGCTTACTCTAAGAATAGAGATGTCACTCGTTGGCGCTCGACTAATCACCATTAATGCATTTGAAACTGCGCGTTCTCCATTATTATCAGAAGGACTATTAATTACATTTCCTCTTACAACCATAGTTGTCGAACCTCCGCCGTCCAAATTTAAACCTTGAGAAACTTCCCACTCCAACATATAGTCAGCCAACTCAAAGAGTGACATTCCAATACTATAACCAGGTTGACGTCCATCTACAGTGAAAAAAAAGACCCGTGAAGAATCTTGATTGAACCCTATTGCCGATCGAGGGTGACGATCATGAGCAAACGAATAGCTAGTGCCTTCTTCGTCCCACTCAACAGTTGCTGTACTATTACGAATCAAACGTGGCATGCCACCAATCATTTCTTGTAAAGGTTCAACGATCGGTAACATTTCTAAATTATACATTAGAGTGTCTCCAACAAAAATGTGATCGTTTAAGTATTCGGCCGAAATTCCATGTCCTGATAAAATTAGTCCATTATTGGGAATTGTATTATTTCCATGCCCTTCAGCCATAATGCTATCTTTATTAGCAACCACAAATATTCTAGGGGTATTCACATCCATCCCATTATCGATATAATGTGCGATAATTTCAGTTCCCCAATGATTTGTTTGAGTCGTTGAACCGTAAAAGGAATTATATATAATGAGATTATCCGATAACCGATCAGTATTAACATCCGTTATTTCAATATCAGTTCCATTTGTAGCGAAAAGGTGACCAATGAAATCTAATATATCTATATAAGGTTGTTTATTGACATCCATTGCAAATATCGATCGTGAATACGGAGTTTTTAAAACTGTTCCTTGAATAATTTGCGCCCCAATTGGAATTCCGTTAACACCATAAAAATCACCATTTATGGCCCCAATCACTCTATGTCCTTCGTAGTTTCTGCGATCTGACATGTTGGATGTACGCTCATTCCCAATGATAGAATCTTCGGCTTTCACTGTCTCCAAATGAATCAGTGAATCAGATAAATCTATTTCAAGTATATGTATATTCCATGGCCCTTCATTCTTATACTCATGATGATGAGTTACACCTGGACCAACAACATTACTAGTTATAAAATCAAGCGAGTCAGCCGAAAGTACATACAAAAATCCAATTAAAAATGTAACTATGTATTTCATTTTGATCATATATGCCTTACATTTATTTTAATAATATCATCTTTTTAACATGATGGAAATTACCAGCGCTTATCCTATATAAATACAATCCAGCACTTACAGGTTGTCCTAAATCATTTCAATTAATTCTTTGATATTTTCAAATGCCTTGTGAACATCGTAATCAATATCACTTTGGTTGAAATTATTGATATCATTACAAAAAACAGCACTATTTAATTTCTTTTCAAGGTTTTCTAAATACAGTTTTGAAGTCGCTGAATGTCCTGTAACTCTCTATTTCACGAGGAGACCCGCCTGAGGAACGGGCAAGTACAGCAAACCCCACAGTTGCCTGCAGGGTCTGTGAATAATCAGTCGATTATTTTAAGTGGTACTGCTTGCGTTATGGCTAATCGAACCAGCGAAATAACGTCTCTTTGTTTTGGGCAAACCTTATAACTTCATGCTACTGATGGAGTTAGGGGTGCTTTCAAAATGTCTAAACATCTTATAAGGTGTTTTTGTTTTTTGTGTGTCGTTGGATGAAGGGTGTCTTGAAAATCAAGGTTATAGTAAATGGAGTATATTATAATATGGTATTTGTTATGCCTTAATTATTGTATGGATTTAGTTTTTCGAAGGGACAGGCATACGACACATCTTTTTAATCGGAAATTATGGGTGTTGATATAAGGGAATAAATAATGCTGTAACTCTCTATTTTACGAGGAGATACAGCAAACCCCACAGTTGCCTGCAGGGTTTGAGAAATAGTCTAACGACGATTTTAAGTGGTACGCCCGGGAGGACTCGAACCCCCAACCTTCTGGTCCGTAGCCAGACACTCTATCCAATTGAGCTACGGGCGCATAATATTTTTAAATACTAAAAAAGACTTTCTACCTATCATCGAGCTAATAAAATATCTATGGGTACTAAATCTAAAATGATATTAAA
>JABIHN010000072.1 GCA_018649625.1 Fidelibacterota bacterium
CATCACCGCCGGTAAACATCAAACTATTTGGAATGGAAAAGACAATAAGGGCAGGCAGGTATCATCAGGTGTTTACCTTTATATTCTTACAGCAAAATCGAATGAAACTGGGAAGATATTTACAAAATCCAACAAGATGGTTTTGTTGAAATAAGGTTTGAAAATATGAGTAATAATGACAAAAATATAGATAGACGACAATTCATTAAAACCAGTGCAGCTGTAGGCGCCAGTCTCATTTTGGCGCCCCATGTTCTTACTGGAGCAAAAACGTTTGGTGTGAGTGATATTAATGTAGCTTTATTAGGTGCCGGTGCCGAAGGACAAGTACTTATGAATGCTTGCCTGAAAATTCCGGGCATTCGCTTTAAAGCTGTGTGTGACATTTGGTCAGAATACAGTCAAAAACGGGTTTATCGGCTTTTGAGAAAATATGGCCATGAACTCAACAAGTATGAAGATTATAAAGAAATGCTGGCTACTGAAAAAGATTTGGATGCTGTCATTATTGCCACTCCGGACTTTTGGCATGCCGAACATGCTACAGCCTGTTTGGAAGCGGGACTTCATGTGTATTGCGAAAAGGAAATGTCCAATACATTAGAAGGGGCGCGGCAAATTGTTAAAGCTACACAAAAAAGCGGGAAATTACTTCAAGTGGGGCATCAGCGTCGAAGTAATCCGCGTTATATCCATTGTTACGAAAATATTATTAAAGAATCAAAAATGCTGGGCCGCATTACCACCATTAATGGCCAATGGAATCGTGCGATACAGCCTGACTTAGGCTGGCCGGAGAAATATGCTATTCCAGATGAAAGATTAGAAAAATATGGATTTAAATCCATGGCACAATTCCGGAATTGGCGTTGGTATAAAGGATTGGGTGGAGGTCCTGTTGTTGATTTGGGGTCACATCAAATTGATATTTATACTTGGTTTTTGGAAACGGTACCGTCATCAGTCATGGCTTCTGGTGGAACCGATTATTATGATAAAAAAACACATGAATGGTATGATACAGTTATGGCATTATTCGAATTTGATACACCGGAAGGCAAGGTTCGTGCATCATACCAAACGATTACCACAAACAGCAATTTAGGTTACTTTGAAAATTTTATGGGAGATCAGGGAACATTGCAAATTTCTGAATCCGCAGGACGAGCGGGTATTTTTAGAGAACAGTCTGCACCCTTATGGGACAAATGGGTAGATAAAGGATTTATCAACTCACCGGTTGAAGAAGCGGCAACACCGACCAATGGTGCCGTTTTGGATGTAAGAGAAACGCTTGCGCCACCAAAATATGAATTACCTATTACTTTCAATGATCCATATCATAAACCCCATTTAGAAAATTTCTTCAATTCTATTCGTGGCACAGATACACTGAACTGCCCGGCTGAAGTGGGCTATGAAACAGCGGTGGCCGTTCTTAAAGTGAACGAAGCAGTTGAAAATGCATCTCCGGTTAAGTATGACAAAAGTGAATTTGTTATTTAATTTTGTTATTCAAATTAAATTATGAATAATCGTTCTATTTCCTATCTTTTCCCATTGTTAGTATGTATCCTAATAGGACAATTCTTGTCAGGGCAACCCAAATTAGGTGATTCCCCAGCTGGTAGTCGTTCTCCCGCTGTTCATCGCATAAAGCTAATGGATCATGACAGTTCAGCCATTCGATTGTTTAAAACACCATTATTGCCTTTCTCTACGGAGACTACATGTGGCTCATGTCATGATTATAATGTAATTAGTTCTGGTTGGCATTTTAATGCAGGGAGTGAAACTAAACCGGGACGTAACGGTCAACCCTGGATCTACTCCGACCCAAATACATTAACTCAAATTCCATTGAGTTATCGAGACTGGAAGGGTGTTATAAATCCGGAAGATATTGGCATGTCCGTATTTGAATTTGTTAAAACGTTTGGTCGTCATCATCCGGGTGGAAGCGTAGGGGAACAAGAAGATCGTTGGCAATCTGAAAATGCATTTCGGTGGAATGTATCCGGAAACGTAGACGTGAATTGTTTGGTCTGTCATGATGTTAATCCGGCAAACGATCGGTCACATTATGCCAAACAACTACAAAAAGAAAATTTTCGTTGGGCTGCTGCAAGTACGGCATCCATTGCAGATGTAAGTGGTTCAGCCAAGGATATGCCTGACCATTATGATATTTATTATGGATTAGCGCCGGACGAATCCAAAGCAATTCCACCGCAAGTGAAATATGATAAAATAGCATTTAATGAAAAAGATGAAGTCTTTTTTGATGTAACGCGAAATATCCCCAATGAGAATTGTTACTTTTGTCATTCTACCATGGTGGTGGACAATGAGCGAACCGAATTTTGGCAGCATGGGCAAGATGTTCATTTACAGCGGGGTATGAATTGCGTGGATTGCCATCGCAACGGCTTGGATCATCAAATAATTCGCGGTTATGAAAATGAAAGTGTGGAAAAGAAGTCTCCCGAGTTAGCTGACTTCACTTGTGCAGGATGTCATGCATCCAATGAATATGGTTTATCTGTTTCGCATAATAATAAAGGGCCGATTCCGGAGCATAAAGGATTGCCGCCCCTTCATTTTGATAAATTTTCTTGTACGACCTGTCATTCGGGAGAAATGGTAAAAGAAAAATCTTTTCTCACAAAAACATCCATGGGACATGGGTTGGGTACACATGGTATTAATAAAGCAGACAGTACATTGCCCCATATTATAACACCGATATTTGAAGAAGATGAAACCGGGAAAATCATTCCAGTAAATATGGTATGGCCATCTTATTGGGGCTGGAAAAATGGTGACAATATTTCGCCAATGAATAAAGACAGTTATACATCAATTGTAAAAAGCGTTTTATCTGAAATGCCAATCAACTTAAATGGCTCATGGCCTAATATTGATGAAGAAATGATTAATAACATTTTGATATCATTGGTTTCTCAAGAGATTGAATCAACGCCCGTTTTTGTTTCTGGCGGTAAAGTTTATTTTACTGAATCCGGAATATTAAAAGATGAAGCTCATTCGCAAGCGAAGGCGTACACTTGGCCCATCGGTCATAATGTTCGGCCCGCAACCATGGCGCTTGGAAGTGGCGGGTGCAATGATTGCCATCGTCTTGATTCGCCCTTTTATACCAGTAGCATTACTGTGGATTCTCCGTTTAAAACAGATGATGTAATAATGATAGAATTTCAAAGTCAAAATCTGTTTTCTGCTCAAGTGTTTGCCAATGCATTTGTATTTCGACCCTGGTTGAAAGGGGTCATTTATTTTTCTGTCTTTATTGTAGCGTCTTTAGTGATTTTATTTTTCTTTAATGGATTACAGTGTTGGATTGGTGATAAAAATGCGGAATAAGGCATGATAAGGAATTGGATAAGAACGACTCTTAAACCCCTTTGTATTTCCCTATGACAGGGGAAAATATCGGTAGCAAAAGGATTATTAAATGGACAAATCCATTTAGTCCCCCTGTAATAGGGGGACTATGGGGGTTTATTAATAAAGATTCGAATGTTATTAATATGGATTATTTTCAGGGAATTTCATGATAGGAAATTTTAAAAGGAATATGGGTTACATTTTTGGATTCATGAGTTTTATCATTATGATCATCACCGGATTTCTTCCACTCATTTTGGGCGAAAAAGTGCTATCTGGTTGGTGGATGATTTCTCATGCCACTGTTGCACCCGTATTCTCAATCTTCTTGGCCGTAGGGGCTTTATTTTGGGTAAAATCGACGGGGTTTGGTTTTAATAATGGATCTGAAAGTAAATGTGCTAAAAAAATCGTATGGGTCTTTTTAATATTATTTATCCCCAACACTTTATCTATTTTATTCAGTATGAATACTTGGTTTCCATCCGCCACACAATATTCATTATTATCCATCCATTTTTATACCGCAATCGCTATGTTCGTGTTGGCAGGACTGTACTTAAATTTTTCACACAACAAGAAATGATAAATGAAACATAGGGAAACTATCATTACCATTTCATTAATTGGGTTAATATTTGCCCAACCAAACCAATGGCAACTTGCAAATGGTACTGCAGGTATTTATATCAACGATATAGATATTTTTCACCAAAACCCGGATACAGTGTATGCCACTGGTAATCAGTTTTTAATTAGCACAGACAGAGGAGAAAATTGGGTTAGTGTTTCAGGAATGGCTTTTTCATCGGTAATAGAAGTTGACCCGTATGATTCAAGAAGGGTTTATTTAAATCACAACATTCTTCCTTCTGATGGTACAGAGTTCTTAATGACCACGGATGGCGGAATTAACTGGGAGACTATATTTGAAGAATACGGCTGGCCTGATAAACCTATTGTAGAAACTGACCCAGGCGATCTAAATACAATTTATATTGATGTAGCACCCAACACATTTTATAGAAGTTCCGATCAGGGAAATACTTGGGATAGTATTCCTTCTCCTAATGCATCCGGTTTAACATCACTCGCTATTGCACCATCCAATAATAATATTCTCTATGCAGCGTATTTTGCACCAAATTATATATTTAAAAGCACAGATCGCAGTCAAACATGGAGTCAATTACCGTTTCCGTCTATGTACGGTGGTGTGCTTGTTCTTGCAGTAGATCCAGATAATCCCGATATCGTTTATGCAGCAATGTCTGCAGGGGAATCACGAGGGGTGTATAAATCAACTGATGGTGGCCAAAATTGGGAACTGAAGAATAATGGTCTGGATAGCTTGCAGACAAATGATTGGATTCAAGTTGTTACAATTAATCCAAAAATATCAGAGACACTTTTTTTGGGAGTTTCAAGTTATCCACCCCAAAACCCTATATTATTTAAATCAATAAATGGGGCAGAAAGTTGGTTTCCATTTAATGTTGGGCTTCCTGATTCAGGTGGTATTAGTTGTATACAAATAGATACATTAAATGAGAAAATTTACGTTGGAGTACTAGCTTGGAATGGAAATGGTATATATGTAAATGATTACTATTTAACTTCAATTGATAACAAAGACAGTCAAGTTCCAGGTGCTTTTTCACTCAAGCAAAATTATCCAAATCCGTTTAATTCTTCGACAAAGATTGCTTACAGTTTGTCGAAAAATTCATTTGTTAAATTGACCGTATTTGATATATCAGGTAAAATGGTAAAAATATTAGTTAATGAAATTAAAAATACTGGAGAACACAATGTGATTTTTAATGCTGAAGATCTTACCAGTGGAATCTATTTTTATTGCGTTAAATCAGGTAATAAAACGGTAACCCGTAAAGCATTGTTATTAAAATAAACTTCATCAATTCAACGCAAGGAGCCCATTATGAAAACACAAAATACAATCATTACCACGCGCTATGCCTACTTTGTGCAACAATGGTTTTAGCGCAAGAAAGCGCAATGGTTGATCCATTCCCCGAGCCAGGATCAGATATAGATGTTACTTATATTCAACCAACCATAGTAATGTATCCCACGGCCCGAAATTCTGTGGATTCAAGAATATTTCCAAGTGAATATAACCAATCAGAAATGTCCATTGCTATTAGTCCTGTTGACCCTGATAAAATATTGGTTGGTGCCAATACATTTATACAAACAAACACTGGAAATAATTTTTACCAAGGGTATTATTATTCACAGGACGGTGGAACTAATTGGAGCGGTGATGATGTTCTTCCAGGTATAAATAATTTATCGGCGGATCCTGTAGTCGCTTATGATATTGAAGGTAACGCGTATTTTCATTATATCAGCAGAAATCCATTATCTCGGAAAAAGCCGTTTTTAAAAAAATCTACTGACGGTGGTGTTACATGGCAAAATTCTGTTAATATTCTCGGATTTGACAATGCAGATAAGGGACACATGGCGATTGATGGCACCAATATTTATATAGCTTTAACAGACTTTGGTTTAACTCCAAGACCTGTTTTGTTTGTTCGATCAACAGATGGCGGTGAGTCTTTTTCTGATACAGAGAATATTAGTGGTATTGTTACCAGCCAATTATCAATGGGAGTAAATTTAGCATCTGGATATAATAACCAAGTATATGCTGTATGGGCTATTGATGATGACTGGGATTATGATGATGAAAGTACACATCCAACTGATGGCATTGGTTTTAATAAATCGTTAGATGGCGGAGCGAACTGGCAGATACCTTCAAGAATTTTTGATATTGATGGCAGCAGAGGTTATTGGTACGATAAAAATCCAGGAGGTGCTAATTACCCTATAAGGATGAATGATTTTCCTTGCATTGTGGTTGATAAAAGCGGCAGGGATTGGAATGGAACCATTTACATGGTTTGGGGTGCTAAAGGAAATGCTCTAGATAGGGCAAATATATATTTCAGCAGATCAATTGATGAAGGATCAACATGGAGTACCCCGTTAAAAATACACAACGATAATACAAACAATGATCAATGGTTTCCTTGGATATCTGTAGATGAATTGGGCATTATTCATATCGTTTTTTACGATAGCAGAAATGATCCCAATAACCAATTAACGGAAGTATGGGTAGCACAATCAATAAATGGCGGAGAATCATTCAGGGATTTTCCTGTAAGTGACATTGCTTTTACACCTTTACCCATTCCAGGAACAGGGACGGGTTATATGGGAGACTATATCGGAATTACTTCAAAACCCGGAAAAGCCTATGCATCCTGGATGGACAATCGAACTGGTATCTATCAGGCTTATGTTGATATTATTGATAATACTGTCAGCGGAATAATAACAGAAAATACAACATGGTCTGGTTACAAATTAGTCACCGGAAATGTAAGTGTAACCGATGGGGTTGTTTTAACGATTGAACCAGGTACTGCGATATTTTTTGAAAGCAGTACCTTTTTAATAGCAAATGGTGACCTTATAATCAATGGAACAGAATCTAATCCTGTAGTTTTTACATCCAATTCAGCAAATCCATTAGTTGGAGACTGGTATGGTATCATTATCGAATCTGGCAATTTAGAAATGAACTACTGTGATATTTCTTATGCGGATGTAGGTGTTCAGTTTAATGGTGCCGGTACAGGCGTTATACAGAATTCTCACATAATAAATTGTAATACAGGGATTGAATACGTACCACCCCCCGTTTTCACACCGACCAGTTCTTTCACTGTACAAAGTTCATCTGTTTCAGGGTGTGATGTGGGTATTCATGCTTTCGGTGGAACTATAGATATAACAAATAATAATCAAATTGAAAATAATATTACAGGCATATTAATCGAGCAAGGCAGGTCTTTTAAAATATTTGGAAATGATATTGTATTAAATAGTAAAGCCGGGCTTGTTGTCAGAAACAGTTCGGGGGGAATAATTGAGGGTAACGTAATCTCTGGTAATGGTAATGAAGCAGAGTGGCAAACAGACAGAATAACCGGTGGTATTTTCCTACACGCCAGTTCTCCCACCATAACGAATAATATTATACAG
>JABIHN010000073.1 GCA_018649625.1 Fidelibacterota bacterium
ATGGGTGCACAAATTGCAATTCCACCATTCTTTGTGATTTCACTAGCAACATATCCAATACGTTGCACATTTAAAGAACGATGCTCTTTTGAAAATCCTAATTCACTGGATAAATGTGTTCGCACAATATCTCCATCCAATAAGGTAACCGGACGATTCCCTTCTTCTAAAAACTTCACAAGTAAACCATTGGCTAAGGTAGATTTCCCTGACCCTGATAAACCTGTAAAAAAAATAGTAAGTCCACGCTCATTTAACGGTGGGCGAGATGCTTCTAGCTCTTGAGCAACTTCCTTATAAGAAAACCATTCAGGAATTCCCTTTCCATCATCCAATAGATCACGAAGCTCAGTCCCGGAAATCGTTTTGAATTCAGTACCCTTCTCTACTGCATCAATCGCTTCATACCGATCTTCTTCAGGCAAATAAACCATAAATTTAAAGGGGACCATTTCAATCCCGATTTCATCTTGATGTTTCATCAATAAATCTTGCGCATCATATGGTCCATAAAACGGATTCCCATTTTTATCATTTCCAGGTCCAGCATGATCACGACCAACAACAATATGCGTACAACCATAATTTTTCCGAATCAATGCATGCCATACTGCTTCACGTGGCCCGCCCATTCTCATCGCCAATGGAAGTAAACTCATCAATGCGGAATTTTCAGGATACTTTTTCATTACATGCTGATAACAACGAACACGTGTGTAATGGTCAACATCTCCTGGCTTAGTCATACCAACAACTGGATGAATGAGCAGATTAGCATTTAAAGCTTCTGACGCTTTCATTGTCATTTCTACATGTGCTCGATGCAAAGGATTACGAGTTTGAAAAGCAACGACTTTATCCCAACCTTTTTCAGCAAAAATTGCTTTCAATTCTTTAGGAGTATGACGATCCGTTTGATAATCATAATGGTGCGGTGGTTCAATTTCGATTAGTGAGCCACCTACATAGAATTTATTACTTATATTTTTAAGATAATTTACAGCAGGGTGAGTTGTATCATTTGTTCCATAAATAGCAAGAGCTTCTTTGTCTAAATCAGGTTGCCAAATATCCGTTACATGTAGAATTGCCAACACAAACCCTTCCTGATCTCGTAAGGTGATATTAGAATCGGGTTTTATTTTTCCGCTAAACTCATTCGTTACATCTAACGTAATTGGCATAGTCCATAATGAACCATCAAATAATCTCATGTTTTCTAAGACGGATTCATAGTCTTCTTGTCCTAGAAACCCTTCCAATGGGGAAAATCCGCCATTGAGTAACAATTCAAGATCACAGATCTGTCTGTCTGTCAATTGCCAAGATGGGTATTGATTTGCTTCTGTTTTTAAAGCCTTTTTTTGTTCTTTTGAGATACTGTTTTTTTGAATATTTTTTGTTGAAATCATGAGTTTAAATTACCTTATTCATAGTTTATTAAGTTAAAATGAGCCCGAAATTTACATTGAAGAATATGAGTAATTTTAAATAAAATTTGATTATTAATGACAAAAAGTTATCTCTCGGATTTATGCAGTACTCGACTCTTTATCACTCCCATAATAATGATAATATTGATAATAATAGTAATAGGAGCCATAGCTATTTTTATGTGTAACCGCATTCAAGATTACCCCTCCCAATGGTGCATTCACATTCCGAAGGGAGTTTATGGTATGTTCGAAAGCTTTTTTATCCGTTTGTCCAACTTTTACAACCATAACAATTTGATCAATTGCTTTAGAAACCATTGTTGCATCTGTTACCGCCACCAATGGAGGGCTATCAAATAATATCATATCCCACTCATTTTCTAATTTCTGAACTAATTCTGTCATACGATCAGACCCTAATAATTCAGATGGATTTGGCGGAATAATTCCGGATGTAACTACAAACAAATTTTCAATTTCAGTTTCTTGAATAATATCTTTGAAATCATCTGTATTCCCCGATAGATAATCAGTTATTCCAGGCTCCTTATTTAAATCCAATACTTTATGGACAACGGGGCGTCGCAAATCTGTATCAATTAATATTGTTCTTTTTCCCAAATTTGCATACGTGATTGCTAGATTTGCCACGGTGGTGGTCTTTCCTTCTCCTGGACCAGCACTTGAAACCAATATTGATTTAATTTTTTTATCCGGACTGGTATAAAGCATACTCGTTCTTAAGCTTCGATAGGCTTCTGATACAGGTGACCTTGGATCTTCTCGAGTGATGAGCCTTCGTTTTAATTTGCGATTTGACTTTGAACTGCTTCGGGATTTTCTACCGGACGACCACCATCTTTTTTTAATAATATAGTCATCCCCAATCGATGGAATAATTCCTAAAACAGTTAAATTTTTCCGCTCAATATCATGTGTTGTTTTTACGGTATTATCTAGGAACTCAAATCCAAATGCCAAGGCAACACCTGCTGCAAAGCCGAAAACAAGACCCATCAAAATTGTTCTTTTATTATTGTGTCTAGAATTCCCTGGTGATCGTGCAGTATCAACTATTTGAACCTTACCAACTTGAGAAGCAACATTGATTTTAGCTTCTTCCAATTTTTGCCTTAATAAAGAATAGTTTTGGGCTAAAACCATATTGTTTCTTTGCAAACGAGAGAATTCTAATTGTTTAGGTGGTAATGCATCTAATTTACTTTCAAATACTTTTAATAAACTTTTAGATTCAACTTGTTTGAGTTTTAACCCTGTTATTTCCGAATCTAAAGTAATGAGTTCAGAAACAATATCAAATCGAGCTTGTAGCGGATCTTGAACAATTATTCCTTGTTTGGTTAGCTCATTAACCTTTGAATTTAATTGAACTTTTTGAGCTTCCATTTTAGCTTTTAATTCTTTAACGGCACCATGGGTTTCACCATATTGTGCTATATTTTGAATGAGTTGGGCTTCTAGCTGACTTATCTCATTTCTAAGTGCAATTACATGCACATTAATATTATTCATCAGCTGATCCGCTAACGTTTTTTCGTCCTTCGATAATTTAGATTTTAAAAGTGTATATTTTTCCTGGTTTATATTGATCTCAGAGTTAGAATTATATATTTCCCCTTCAATAGTACCAATTTGGGATGTAATACTGATTGCATTTCCATCCAGATCATACATTCTTTCTTGTTTTTTAAAATGTGTTAATTTCTTTTCTGCTTCTCTCAGTTTGGTTTCCTGGATTTCGACTAAGTTTTGAAGAAAATCGACTGAATTACTTGCTTTCTCACCACTCCATTTCTGATCCAAATTTTGAAACACTTTTGCCACAGTATTTACAACGAGTTTAGCTTCTTCAGGCCAAACACTTCTATAAGATACATCAATCAAATTTGTGCCCGACCTTTGTTTTACGCTTAATTGGCCAATTAAACTTCCGGCAAATCTTTCACCCACGTCTTCAGAATAATCTTGGTTATATCGTAAAGGTAAATCTGATTTGGGATCATATAACCCTAGAGTAATAATCTCTTTGAAAAGGAGTCGCGCACTTCTTCCTCGAGGATAGAATGGATATGACCCAAATAAAGCTAAATTATTTTTCTTATAAGGCCAAATAGCTTTAATTGTTTCTTTAGCAACACTTCTAGATTTTATGAGCTGCATTTCATTCATAATTCTATTACGATCCCTATTTCCCGTAAGATCCATAATCATATTTGCTCCGGGCTTTTCTTGAATCACAATCGTTGTTGTGGCAAGATAGGAAGGCGGAAGTGTCCATACTTGATAAATACCCAAGCCCAAACCAAAAAGAGTAATGAATAAAATCTTTTTATAATGAAATCGAATAATGAATAAATAATCACGAATCGATAATTCGTTTTCTTGAGAATAGCCATTTGTATTATTCTGAGAATTATTCGTCATTTATTTCACCAATTGAAAATATAGATTAAATAAACCTAAAAATGTATTTACCGTCCCTACTTTTGTTAATATAACACTTGTTATTTTTTCTGGGATAATAATAGTATCATTTGGTTTTATTTTTATGAATTCAGATCGATTTCCAGATTGAATAAATTTTTGCAAATTTAATTGGTATTGAAGTTTCCCATCTGAGTCAGGTGCTTCACGATATATTCTTACTTTTTTTAAATTAGCGCCGGACCGTGGCCCACCTACCATAGAAAGCATCGTTGCCATATCTATTCCCTCGTATACAAGATGATGTCCAGGGGCGTTTACATGACCCCAAATATTAACGTACATCATTATGTTTCCCTTTTCATCTGTTAAATATCGCTCACTGGATATTTGAAAATCAGAAAAAGTAGGTGATATTTCATCTTGGCTTTCAGCCAAGAGCATCCCGAATGATAAAATGATAAATAAATATTTATTTTTATTCATAGCTAATTAACTTAATCCTATTTTTGATTTGATGCGCGAAAAGATATTTGATGGTTCAACTTGTTCATATTCAACATTAACAAAAATCGGTTCGCCTAAAATTACTGCTTTTGGATTCTTATTAACCATATCATCCACTAGATAATTCCCCCAATTTTGAATAAGATCAACGCACTCTTTTAAACAAAAGTTTCGATGCCTATCGTGATGTGCATCTGAACCCAAAATCTGACACCAACCGTTTTTAATTATAATTTCTGAAGTCTTTTGAGCATTTTTTCCTAAGTACCCCAAAGGAGAGCCTGCATCTACTTGAATGATGCAACCCGCTTCAAGCCAATCTGTTACAAAATTGATA
>JABIHN010000074.1 GCA_018649625.1 Fidelibacterota bacterium
CATGATATTATAAATGGAAATTACAACGTACGAGGAAAGAGGCAAAGCAAAGGGTATCGAAACTCTATGATTAAATGGATTAGGATATGTATAAGAAACGTCCCGGAATACTTCCATCCTGCAAATTTAACTTCACATAATTTACCAGAGGATGACCAAAAATGATCTAGACCTCCACCCAACCCTTCACCGTAATCATATTGAAATCGGATCCAGTTAGGTAGAACGAATAATTCCTCATTTTCAAAAACGGATAAGCCCCCACTAATAAACTGAGAGCTTTCTAAATAATTCCCTAATTCATCCCAATCTTCATCTGTAGGTATTCGCCAACCCTATGGCGCAATATTCATAGGATTTTTGATCGTTTGAAAATTGTATAGATAACTTTTTACTATCTGTGAATCCGATATTACCTTATCATTCAAGCATCATATCATTTTTGTTCTTCACATCGATATTTCCCTACTCCTTCAATATAAATATGAATTATTTCGCTATCAAAATCACTAGAATAAGTATTAGATATTTCAACTTTAAAGTAAGGAGGGGTGTCTCCTAATGAATAATGATAAGTGATATTGCTTACAATATTAAAACCGCCTACTTCCTCGACTTCTATAGATTTTTCAACCGTTGCAGGGTCAGATGAATTGCTACTGAAAAACCATTCGATTCGACCACGGCTTACACAATGCTCAGGTGAGCAGAGCCTCGTAATAACAAGGCGAAAATCATAACCTTTGTCATAACCTGTGGATATGTCAGTAATGTTTTCTGGAATTACAAAAGGGTCTTGCTCACTAAAACCTACACTACTCATAAATATAAAGAGCGAAATAACTATAATATGTTTATTCATTTTTAACCTCGTTAGATACACTTATGCAACATTTGGACCTAGTATAAAAAAGTGTGCAATAAATTAAGCAACTTTTTAATTTAGCAGGCAGAAAAAAGAAAAATAAGTGGAGTGTATTTCACTCCTAAAACCGTTTTTTGATAATGTGTAAACTTTCATTGAGTGAGGGTGCTTTTAATCCAATGGCTTTGGATAATTTTGACGCATCTAATCCGCCTTTAAGGGGACGTGGCGCTAATTGGTTTAAAAGTTCTGTTGATATTTCTTGAATCAATTTTCGATCTAAAGCAAAGTGTTTTGCAATTTTTAAGGCAAATTCGTAACGATTTAAGTAGTCTTCATCTCCCCAATGTGCTAATCCACGCACCTCTTGCTCAATACATCGCTTAATGACTTCTGCCAACGAATTTGTCCAAGTTGGATTATTATATTGATCATTCACCACAAAAATTTCTTGCTTATTTTTTAAAGACTCTACGACCCATTTTAAAAAGCTGGCCTGTGTTTGAGGCGCATAATCATAGACCACATTTGTTCGAATGACTAAATGTTTCTTTCCTGTAGCCCAAATCCGTTCTTCTGATTCTAATTTTGTTTCACCATATATATTGATGGGATTTGGCTCATCTTCTTCTTTGTAAGGTCCATTTTCTCCATCAAACACATAATCTGTTGAAAGATGAATTAAAGGACATTTTCCGAAATCTAAAAGATTTTGCACAGCAGTCGAATTGACAATCCAAGCCCTATCTGAATTTTCTTCACATGCATCAACATTTGTGATGGCACCCAAATTAATAATCAAATCGGGTTCAAACGCACTTAAAGAATCCTTCACGAAAGAGCGATCAGAAATGTCCAAGACAAATCCCCTGCCACGAGATGGAATATTTGAATCCGTTAAAATGAGCTCATGGCTGTTTTTTAACGCCAAAGTTAGCGCTCGACCTAATTGTCCAAAGGCTCCCGTAATTAATATTTTTTGTTGATTCATTTTTTTGTCACAGTAAATGATTTTGCGATTAAGTCTAATTGTCCCATAAAAATAGTTTTTTCTCTCCCAGGATGATACATCAACATATTCAAATGGAAGGTTTTATCCAAAGCTTTATCATAAAAAATATAAGATAAAAATGGTCCGCCTTGTGCCTCTTCAATGGATTCCCAAATACCTGTGATTTTCCACGCTTTCCTTTGATGGAAATAAACTTTCTCCATTTTAAATTTATACTCATGAAAACGAATATGATCATAAAAGTTTTCTGGATATGCCCATACTTTTTGTCCAATATCTAAATCATTCACTTCGTCAATGGTTTTTCCTTCTTCCCACTGCACCGAAATCCATTGATAAGGCATTTCCCTGCCCAACCAAAAAAATCCAAGTTCACTGCTATCTCTCAATACTTCC
>JABIHN010000075.1 GCA_018649625.1 Fidelibacterota bacterium
ATTATGTGAAAATATAATTAGGTGCTAAATTGGAAATAAGAAAAGCAAAAGCAGAAGAATATGATCAAATATATTTGCTGGGATATGATGTATGGGGTGAGGGTAACCCTGTTCAAAAATATCTTGATGACTGTAGAAGTAGCAAGAAATATGATTCTGGAGAATGGTTTGTTCTGGTTAGTGACAGTAAAATAATATCAGCCTTGATTGTCTATGACGGATATTTTGGTTTGGACAATAAATATTATGGTTTTGGTTCAATTGCTACAGATCTGAAAAGTAGAAAAAAAGGGTATGCGAAAAAACTTATTCACACACTGTGTGACAGGTTTAAAAATGAAGGAGTAAATGGTATTTATCTTTATTCGGATATTGATGACGAATTCTACAAAAAAATTGGTTTTAGTGTTGTTTTAAGTGATGGGAAATCGTCGTGTATGCTTAATAGCTTTAATAAAGCAAATTTGGTGCCAATGGCCATCCCAACCTATTTCTAGAAACTAGGTAACTTGCACATAACAAGGCAATTTCACTCGGACGGCTAAACTTGTAAACGTAATTAATCAATTTGAGGAAAACAATGATGAATTTTTCAATTAAATTTATATTAGTTATTTTTAATTGTATATTTTTCAATGGATGTGTTTTTACTAATCATTTCGTTCAACAAGCAACAATAAATAGTTTATCTAGTCATTCCCCCGTAAGTGTTACTTACAATAAAAAAAACTCACCCCCTATTATAAAATTCCATGTTAGTAATAACATTCAACCAAATACTTCTTTTAATAATAGTAACCACACAAATGTTAATTCAGCAGGTGAATTTGTTTATACTAGCGTTTCTGACGATGATTGGGATATTCCTGACACATCTGAAAATATTTATCCATTTCAAGGCAATAATATTTTTCTAAAAACTCCAAATTTTGAAATGAATGGCCATATAGATTTTCCATTGTTTGATCATTTTTCTATACAGATGGGATATGGATTAGGATTTAATGAACAAAATAAATATTCCAAATTTGGATATGGTGGCAATATTTTTTTTGAATTTGACAATTTTGCACTAAACGGTGAAATATACAATATACGGGGTAATAACAATTATTATGCTCTTCTCGTTCAACAGAAATCTCAAATAATTTTCAATAAAGAATTAAAGACAAAAATTATTGAGATAGATACGATAGGGATTTCCCATGAAACATTATTAAGCACTACATTGAATACTTGTTTTCCAAAGAATAAAATTAACTATTATATAAGATACGGTGGCGGTAGTACTTGGCTGAATTTAAAAAAAACCGATTTAGAACTTCGGATACTTATGAATTTTACAAATATAAACATTGGTGTATTTCGACAAATAAGCAAACATAACCGATTATTATTTGGACTAGATAATATAATTTACAATAAAGAAAATATTTCAAGGAATAGAGTGGGCTCGTATATTCAATTTGATTTTATTCTATAAATAATTTTTATCCCACCAGATGAGATAAATTGCCGTTCATTCAAATCGAAAATGAGCTATATTTAGCTAGGTGAGTTTATTCGTTAGGCTGCAACAACTAAGGAGGAACCAATGAATACGAGCATGAAGCGAGTTCTCTTCTGGACTCCGAGGGTCCTGTGCATTCTTCTCGCGATGTTTTTGAGTGTGTTAGCCTTAGACGTATTCAGTGAAGGTTATGGCTTTTGGCAAACAATTGGTGCTCTGCTACTCCACCTAATCCCAGTATACATTGTTGTCATCATATTAGTGATAGCATGGCGTCGGGAACGGGTTGGGGCGATCGTGTTCATCGCTTTTGCGTTGCTCTATCTGGTCTTTGCCTTGGGACGAGGATTCCATTGGAGTGCTTATGTGGCAATTGCCGGCCCCTTGGTCTTGATAGGTGTTCTTTTCCTGCTCAACTGGAAGTACAGAGCACAGCTCCGAACGCGATAATTGATAATATAAAAAATAATTCTAATCACCAGATGAAATAAAAAGACGGTCATTTAAGTATCGTCTCAATTTCATTTCGTCCATATCCAAGTGAGTAAATCGACCATTTTCTGCAGTGGCAATGGTTCCCCGTTCTTCAGAGACAACTACAACAATTGCATCAGATTCTTCAGTAATTCCCAATGCAGCACGATGTCGAGTACCCATCTCTGGCAATACCATTTGGCTTTCCGTTAAAGGTAAAATGGATCCTGCTGATTCAATTAATGTATTTTGAAGAATAACTGCTCCATCATGCATCGGTGAGCCAGGATTAAATATCGACATGAGTAATGGTGTAGAAACTTCTGCTTTTAAGGAAGTACCCGATTCTTTATAAGATCGTAACCCCGTTTCACGTTGAATTACAATCAATGCACCCCATTTTTTTTCTGCCAACAGTAATGAAGCTTCCACAACGGATTCTAATGAACGAGATGTCCCCATCATGAATATTCTTTGAAAAAAGCGAGTTTGCCCAACATAAATCAATAATCGCCGGATTTCCGGTTGAAATAAAATAACAAATGCCACAACCCAAACCGTTTGAAATTGTCCTACAAGCCATGACATGGCACTGAGTCCGAATGAATTAAATAAAAATGATGATATTAATAATATCACCAGTCCAATCAACATTTGACCTGCACGTGTTTCTCTAAAATATTGATACACTTTAATAAATATCCAGGTGACCAAGATGATATCAATCACATCAATAAGTGTTAAAGTTATAAAACCAAATTTAAAAAGTGTCATGCGGCTGTCCTTATTTTTTCAGTAATAGTTACAACGCGTTTCATTTCTTTTACATCATGTACTCGAACAATTCGAGCACCATTCAAAATCCCAGCAGATACTGCTGCTGATGTCCCTTCTTTCCGATCTTCAGGTGGTAAATCTAAAGTTGCTCCAATAAATGCCTTTCGACTTGGTCCAATCAAAATCGGATATCCTAATTCACAAAATTTATCTAATTTTCGAATTAAAGTAAAATTATGATCCACTGTTTTTCCAAAACCAATTCCTGGATCTAAAATAATTTTATTTTTTGCAATTCCACACGACAATGCTAGGTGAATCTGCTGATTGAAAAAATCAATGATAGATTGAATTATATCATTATAAACAGGGTTTTGTTGCATAGTCTCAGAAGAACCTAATCTATGCATTAAAATGACAGGAACATCTAATTTTGCCACAACAGAAGACATTTCGTCATCCATTGTAAGGCCACTAATATCATTCACAATATCAGCACCAGCTTCAATGGCTTTTTCAGCAACAATAGATTTTGTTGTATCAATAGAAATAAGTCTATTTGACTCTTTTTCACGGATTGCCCTAATCACGGGAATAACTCGGTCCAATTCATCTTCCAAAGAAAGCGGTTTAGCACCGGGTCGAGTGGATTCCCCGCCTATATCTATAATATCAGCGCCATCTTTTATTAAGGACAATGCTTGATTCAAAGCAGATTCTACAGAGAAATAACGCCCACCATCACTAAAAGAATCAGGCGTTATATTCAAAATTCCCATCACCAGAGATTCTCGATCAGAATCCTGACACCAGTTTGAAAATGTTTTGCGTGTGACGATTTGATTCAAATCAGGATTTCACTTCCTGTTCTTTAGGAGATGGACTTTTTCTTTTAGGTGTATGCATCTTTTTGGGGTTATCTAAAGAACTACTTTTAACTTGTTCAGGTTTAGGCTGTGGCTTTTGAGATGGATTACGCCTAGGCTTCCGTTTTCGTTTCGGCTTAGTTTGACCATTTAAAGGTCTGGAAAGTCTTTCTCCTTTCATAATTGTTTTTAAATCATTCGAATCAATCGTTTCATATTTCAATAAATCCTTTGCAAGGAGATGAAGCATTTCTAAATCTTTACGTAATATTTCTTCTGCATTTCTTTGAGAATCTCTAATGATTCGTGATACTTCTTCATCTATCATTCTAGCTGTTACTTCACTATAATCTCGACTAGATTGCATTCCTCGTCCTAAAAATACTTCTTCATCTTTCTTTCCAAATGTCATGGGGCCTAATAAATCACTCATTCCCCATTCAACTACCATTTTTCGAGCAATTTGAGTCGCTTGCTCAATATCGTTACCCGCTCCTGTTGTCATTTGATTAAAGATTAACATTTCAGCGCTTCTGCCACCCATGAGAATTGCAAGTCTTCCTTCCACAAAGTCCCGCGTATAACCATGCTTTTCATCCAAAGGAAGTTGCATCGTTACACCCAAAGCTCGACCGCGTGGAATAATTGTAATTTTATGTACAGGATCAGCTCCTTTAGTTTTCATTGCAACCAAAGCATGTCCTGCTTCATGATAAGCGGTTACTTCTTTTTCTTCTTCAGTAAGAATCATACTTTTTCGCTGAACACCCATGATAATTTTATCTTTTGCTTCTTCAAAATCATCCATATCAATAGATTTTTTCCGCTTTCGCGCTGCAAGTAAGGCTGCTTCATTCACAACATTTGCAATATCTGCACCAACCATACCAGGCATTCCTTTTGCAAGTGCTTCAAGATTAACCTTTCGTTGGTTCATCACTACTTTTTTAGTATGTACTTTTAATATGCCCAATCGTCCAACATAGTCAGGAGCATCTACAACAATTTGTCGATCAAATCTTCCCGGTCGAAGCAAAGCAGGGTCTAAAACATCAGGGCGATTTGTTGCAGCAATTACAATAACATTTTGTGTATTATTAAACCCATCCATTTCTACCAATAACGCATTCAACGTTTGTTCACGTTCGTCATGCCCACCGCCAATTCCTGCACCACGATGGCGACCCACTGCATCCATTTCGTCAATAAATATAATACACGGTTCGGTTTTTTTAGCTTGTTCAAATAAATCACGAACACGGGATGCGCCAACTCCTACAAACATTTCCACAAAATCAGCACCACTCAAGCTATAAAATGGGACTGCCGCTTCTCCAGCAACTGCTCGTGCTAATAAAGTTTTTCCAGTTCCAGGTGGCCCAATGAGTAATGCACCTTTTGGAACTTTTGCACCTAGCTTTTGAAATCGTTTTGGATTTTTCAAAAAGTCTATGACTTCTTTTAATTCATTTTTGGCTTCTTCGCAACCTGCTACGTCTTTGAATGTTACTCGGGGTTGATCCGAAGTCCATAAAGATGCTTTACTTTTTCCAAATTTAAAGATACCACCGACACCACCTGCACCACCTTGCATTCTACGAATCATAAAGAACCAAAACCCAATCAATAAAATCCAAGGAAGCATGTTTAGTAGATATCCAGTCCAATCAATGGTTCTTTCCTTAAAAGTATAATCAATGCCAGCTCTATCCCAATCTTCAGTATCTTCACGTTCGATAAAAGGAAGAGTCAATTTAAAATGAGTGATTTCATTAAGTGGGCCAATTGGAGATTCAAGTGTATGAGGCTCTTTAAATTCACCATGGAAAACATCTCCCATGATAACACCTTTTTTAATGTCACCATTGTTTAGGTATTCTTTATACTCTGTATATTCAATTTCAATTTCTTTTTTTCCAGATTCTGTAAGTAACCCCGAAACATAGACTGCACCAAAAATTATCATTAACCAAACAAGGCTAGTTTTTCCTGCACGCATCCAATCAAATTGATCTGGCTTTTGTTTTGGCTTATTTGGACTATGTTTTGGTTTATTATTTTGATTCTTCATTTAAAAATATTCCTTATTGGTTATCGGTATCGTTCTCTAGACGATAAATTCCGTTTAAATGTCTTAATTTTTGGTCATAATCCAATCCGTATCCGACAACAAATTCGGGAGGAATTTCAAAACCAACATACTCAATTTCAAAGTCCACCTTGGCTATATCAGGCTTCATAAGTAACGTAACAACTGAAACAGATTTAGGAGATGCCCCCATAATTCTTTCTCTCAGAAATTTGATAGTATGTCCTGAGTCAATAATGTCTTCAACTAAAATTACGTGCCGGTTTGTTACATCAGCTGAAATATCTTTAATCAATTGTATAGTTCCAGATGATTTTTTACCAACATAACTCCTAACTTTGATAAAATCCATTTCACAATCAATAGAAATTGTTCTTAATAAATCAGCCAGAAATATAAAACTTCCGTTGAGCACACCAATAAATATGGGGTCCTTCCCTTCAAAATCCTTCGAAATATCTATTCCCAATTCAGAAACACGATCTTGAATTTTTTTCGGAGAAATCAATAATGTTTTTTTCAAGTTCATTGCATTCATCATATAATTCTTTTTCGATTTAATATTACTGTTTCAGTTGTGTGTGGAGTTAGCTTAATCGAATCAGAGATTCGTCGTCCACAGACCCAAACAATTTTCCCATTTGCCGTTAAAACACTTTGTGATTCTTTTGTAAATCTATCCACTTTTTCATTAATTAAGAAATCACTAATCTTTTGATGACCCTTCATCCCTAAAGGTTGAAAAGTATCGCCTTCTAACCAAGACCGGATTTCTAATTTCTGATTTTTCAAATATGACCAATCTACAAATTCTTGATTTTGAGATGAGTCATGATCCATCTTTGGTATTAAAACTAATTCATAACAATATTGATTAAACTCAACGGGAAAATCAGGCACAAGTTCCACTGAGTCAACTTTTAATTGATTCATTACTTTTTCACCTAAAATTGACTTTCGATCTCGCAATAGTTGCCACCCATTTAATAGATGATGTTTATTACCAATTTCTTTTTTCTCAAAAAAAAGTTTTAAAGTTTCAATTTGATGTTTTGACCATAGACATTGTTCAGAAGACTCCAGCAAAAGTTGAACCAATCTTACTTTCGTCATATTTGGCATATTTTCAATTAATTTCAGAGGAATGTCAAACTGAATGTCAGAATGAATGACTTTTGGAATAAGCATATCTTTAATAAAAGAATCTAATGAATCCATCCACTCAACAAAATGAGCAAGAGATCCTTGAATCCCCTTTATTATATTTGGTTCATTATTTTGCCAAGGTTTAACAATATTTTGACGAATGAAATTCCGTGGAATCGTAACATCAGTGTTGGTCATATCCTCATGAAAAATAATTTTATTTCTAACGACAAATTCAGTTAAATCATTTTTAGAAAATTTCAATAATGGTCGTAAAATTTTACCATTCTGTTTACCTATACCCCGTAGCCCCGAAACACCTGATTGTCTGGATAAATTCATCAAAATAGTTTCAACTTGATCATTTGCATGATGAGCAGTCATAATCCATTTTGCATTATTATTAACTGATAGATCTTCAAAAAACGTATATCTGTGGTTTCGTCCCCACTGCTCAATACTCTCCCCTTTTTTTATTTTGGCAGGATCAAGTGAAATAGCATTAAATGAAATATTTAAGTCATCACACACATCACTAACTAATAATTCATCTTTATCGGAATTTTCACGAAGATTATGATTAACATGAGCAATTGTTAATTTAAAATTATCTAACGCATTCAATAAAAATAAAAGTGCCATTGAATCTAAACCACCGGAAACAGCCACAATAATACCGTCTCCGCTTTTTATATCCGAACATAATTCCAACTCCTTTTTAAAGGAAAGAAAAAAAGAATCCAATTGAATTTGGAGTTTATCAACTTTTTGTAATTCATTCATTATAAGGAATTTACCCGATTTAATAATGGAATCAAAAATGGGTTTTGTTTCATTTCTGTTTTCAAATTTGTATCTAGACCATGACCTGGATGTAAAATATAATCACTTGGAATTTCATTCATAACCTTAATTAAACTTTGAGATAATGTATCCCAATCTCCCCCCGGTAAATCCGTTCTTCCAACCGACCCTGCAAAAATTGTATCACCCGTAAAAACATGTCTATCAATACATAAGCAAGTTCCACCAGGTGTATGCCCCGGAGTTTCTACCAATAAAATTTCATACGTCTTTATTCGAATAGTCTCTGAATTAAACCAGTGGTCAACAGTGGGGGCTGTTTTTTGATTCATTCCAAATAATGCACAATCTCTTTCATATCCATCTAAAATAGTTTTTTCTAAAGAATGTAAATAAAATGGAATTGTAAACTTTTCCTTGAGATCAGAAATCGCACCAATATGATCCAAATGCGCATGAGTATTTATCACAGCAAGAGGTTCAAGGTTCAGATTTTCAAGCTGCTGAATAATTAAATGTGCATCATCTCCAGGATCAACAATAATACAGAATTTTGAATTATCCTGCCATGTAATAAAACTATTTTCTTGGAACGGTCCTGTAACAACACGTTCAATATTCAAGCTCAAATGTTATTAAAGGAAAGGTGTGATAAACATAATATTTTATCGTTATATGAATGAGGATAAAGCAACCATTCTGCTGCCGATATGGAGCTCAATATTGAATTCCCATCCTGAGGCGTAAAACAAAAACCAGTAATTTCATGATCATTTCGAACATGTAGTGATTGTTCAACCACCACAGTCTGATTCATAATACGGCCATAATGTCCATGGTCTCTACCAAATGAAAAAACTGTACTTGTCATATCCTTCGATGTCATAGCCACTTGTGGATTATTATGCAGCTTTTCTTTTACTGCTTCAAGCGTTGTGGGCTCCTTTACTTTCAACGTAAACCACAATATATGCATATACTGACTGTTTACTTTCATGGCAGATGAAAACATATTCAAATCCATTCCTAAGGTTGCAAACAAACTGGCTGCATCGGCTGCATGGTGAGACCCATAGTTCTCATTTGGGTGAGTTCCGACTTGAGGTGCAGGAATGAAACTTCCAACTTGACTTAAATCATTCGCACGACGAACACAAACATATTTCCCCTCTACCAAATTATCTGGATCATTGCTAACTGCCAATGTGTTCGTAATACAGGATAGATTATGTGTATTACATGATACAATCTGAATAAACTTATCTGATGAATGTAATGCATGGTCATTAATTCCACGTGCATATTTTTTACCAAATCCATCTTCACTTCCTTGGGCCAAAAAACCTTTTACCGAATCCGAAAATTTTTCATAATATTTAACTTTATTAGCATGACCAACACCTCTAGGTGTACAATCAATAACGACCGAAGAACGTTTTATTGATTGTTCGGTTTCAAAATCTGGATCCATGCCAAGTTTTTTGAATTCTTTTTCTTTTCCTTCATCTACCGATAATCGAGCACCACGTCTCAATAAATCGGTTACTTTCGACCGATCACTCCGTAACGCGGAATTTTTATGAAATGTTACTTCATCAATACCTAATTGATCTCTATAATCACATAATAGACCAATGAGTGGCTCACCAATAGTTCCTGTGCCAACAACATGAACAATTTTGCGTTCCATGATTTATTTACCCCTCAATAAGTTTTTTTGAAGTTTTAGTTGAGAATAAAACCACCCTAATATTACACCATAAACCAAAACCATAACCGTAATTAAATATCCCATACCTTATTCTTCATCCTTCATGGTTAAAATATTAATTCGAAACCGAATCATTAAACTTGCTATCACTAATAACGATAAAAAAGAATATAACACTAAATAGGTTGGTGTCGGACTGGCACTATCAAAGTATTGCCCCACTTGTGGGTGAGATTGCATTTCAGGTAACCAAAATTTCACTGATAAAAAAATTAAAGGCACATCTAAAAAGGCTAAAATCCCGACAACTGCAGCAAATCTAGAAACTTGCTCTGGATTTCCTCCAAACTCCCTTAACATAAAATAACCGAGAAATATTAAAAATAATATTAAACTCGTTGTAAGTCTTGGCTCCCAAGGCCAATAATGACCCCAAGCAGGTTTAGCCCATATTGGACCAGTAGTTAATACCAAAAACATAAAAATTGTGCCAATTTCGGCAAATGCTAATCCTCGATGATCCCATATAATTGATTTCTTTATTAAAAAGAAAATCCCACAAACCATCACAGCAAAATATAACAAAAAGGCTGACCATGCTATCGGCACATGAATATAAAAGATATTTCCAAAAATACCCTGAGCTTGATTTGGTGGCTTTAAAGTAATAATAATATATATATTGATAACAGAGAGCAAAATTGCTAGAGCTGCATGTATTCTATTTTCTTTTTTATTAAAAAATGTCATTATTCTTCCACGATTTTGTTAAAAACTAAATAACCAAATAGACTGAATATTACAAAAAAAGAAGCCAGAATCAGTAGCCAAAAATTCCAAGTTGTTAAAGGCTTATTCTCAAATAAAAATCCAGTACATTTTGTTGCTGCAATAGCGACTGGAGAAGCTGACGGAAAAAGTAAAATAGGAATTAATACATCACGTAGACCTGCTTGAAGTGTAATTCCTGAAATTAGGCAGCCTATTGATACTATTGAGCCTGTTCCCAATAAAAGGATTAATCCAAATTGAAAAAATGAGAATTCAGTTGGTAAATTTAAAAATATGAAGAATGGAATAATGAATAATATTACTGATATTAAAACAAAAATTAATGCAGAAATAACTTTTGCAATATAAACCAAGCCACGGTCAACAGGTGCAGTAACCCAGCTCCAAAGGGCATGCTCTTCTCTCTCTAAAGAGAATAGGCGGTTAAGACCTAAAACAGATGTAAATAGGATAACTACCCATAATAATCCCGGAGCAAATGTATGAATCATCACTGGAGCAACCTGAAATGCTAATGCAAATATCAAAGTAACCGATAAACCAAAAATAAACATGGATGCGATTATCTCTTTAGACCTCATTTCAATTTTCAGGTCTTTTAAAATCAAATGGAGTAACATATGCTTAATTTAAATAAATAATTCGATCTGTTATTGATGATAACCAATTATGGTCGTGAGAAACAATAAGCATTGTTTTTTTATTCTCTTGCCACTCATCCAATAATTGTTGAAAAAGTTGGATTCCATTTGAATCCAAACCTGATAGTGGTTCATCCAATAATAAAATATCGGAATCTAGAAGAATTGTAATCGCTAATTTGAGACGTTGCAACATTCCTTGAGAATAATATTTAATTTGCTTCTCTTTCGCTGAATCTAACCCTACTTTTTCTAAACATTCAGTAACGCCTAATGCATCCATTCCATAAAGCCCTGAAATAAAAATTAAATTTTCTTCACCTGTTAATCCTGGATAAGCACCAGCTGAATGTCCTAAATAATGAATAGACTTTCTAGGTAAGGTGAATTCTGGATCTATAAAATGATTCCCAACTTGTATGTCACCTGAATCGATTGCCATGATGCCACTTAACATTTTAAGTAAGGTGGTTTTCCCTGATCCATTTGGGCCTGAAATACCAATCCTTTCACCAGAATTAACTGAAAGAGAGAAAGATTTAATTACAGGAGAGCGATAAAAAGATTTGAAAAGATTAGTGACTTGAAGATTCACAACTCTTAATTAATATTTTCTAATAATTTAGAAATTTCATTTTTAAGACCATTACGATTATCTATAAAATCTTCATTAGAAATATTTCCAATATGGTGATCCATTTCGAGTTCTTTGATTTGTCTCATAAGAACCGTTTTTTTTCTCATTAATTCATCTTGATTAATTTGTTCAGGAATATTAGTTGTCCCCTCCAATATTGGAGATACTATATACCATACAAGAATAACAAATAAGGATGTTAATGAAATAAGGAAGATTAGATTCAATTAATGCTCCTTTACCGGCCACAAGGCTATCATTGTTCCAAAAATCAATACATATCCACCAAACCAAACCCACCAAACTAAAGGATTGATCATAATTTTTAAATAAGCAATTTGTTGTTCCATATCGACCCCAGAAAAAATAGTGTAAATATCTTTAACCAAAGTACTATGTATATCAAGTTCACTGTGTGGTTGACGTTTGTCAGGATTAGGATCTTTATGAAAGTAAACACGTTTTTCAGGAAATAGTCTCGTAACCAATTGATTCTCTTGATCCCAAATATTTAATCCAGCAATCCATGCAATATGATTGGGTCTTTCAGTCGGCGTAATTGACACTAATTCAAATTTGTAACCATCAAACTCTTTTATTTCACCAGTTTTCATTGCGAATTCAAGTTCAGAATCAAATGCATGTCCAGAAAACCCAATAAACATAAAAACAATTCCTAAATGAACAATATACCCACCATACCGACTTCTATTACGTGAAATCAAAGTTTTTAACGCAGTAAAAAATGGCTCATTAAATCGCTTACTTCTAGATTGAGTTCCTCGGTGAAATTCAATTAGAATAGCAGCGGCTACAAATCCTGTTAAAGGAAATGAGATTAAAGTAGTTTCACGAATTCCTAGAAAAAAGCAAGCAATAAAAACGGCAATCCCAAATAATATTGGAATAGTGAAATTTCGAATGAGTGCTTCTTTTGAAGTACGCCGCCAAGCCAATAAGGGGCCTATGCCCGTAAATAATAATAATAATAAACCAATTGGAACATTAACTTGATTAAAAAATGGAGCGCCAACAGTAATCTTTTCTCCCTGGACTGCTTCAGATAAAACGGGGAAAATAGTACCCCAAAATACAGCAAAACATATCACAACAAATATTACGTTATTAAAAAGGAAACCACTTTCTCTTGAAGTGAATGATTCAATTCTTTTTTCAGATTTCAAAATGGATGCTCGATCAATTACTAAATATGTACCTACCAACAAAATAATTGCAATAAATCCTAAAAATACTGGACCAAGGTTTGAGACTGCAAAAGAATGGACTGAAGACATCACACCACTTCTTGTTAAAAACGTCCCGAAAATACAAAGTGTAAATGTAATCATGATTAAAATCATGTTCCATGTTTTAAGCATTCCCTTTTTTTCTTGAATAATAATTGAATGCAGAAATGCTGTTCCAGTTAGCCAAGGCATGAAAGATGCATTTTCAACAGGATCCCAAGCCCAATATCCGCCCCAACCTAATTCCTGATATGCCCACCAACCGCCAAGAATTATCCCGGCACTTTGAAATAACCATGCAATAAGCGTCCAACGACGAATAGATCGAATCCAAACAGACCCAGTATCCTTGGTAATTAAGGCTGCAATGGCAAAAGCAAATGGAATAGTAAATCCTACATACCCTAAATAAAGCGTCGGTGGATGTATTGCCATAGTCAAATTTTGAAGAAGTGGATTTAACCCATTTCCATTTACCACAACGAAATCTGCGTTTGTAGGTGAAAAAGGATTTTCTATTACATTCACCAAAACTAAAAAGAAAGCTTGAACAATTACTAAAACAATAATTACCCATGGCATTAATCTTGTATATGAGTTTTTATATTGGAATAAAACAATGAGTGTATAAACCGATAAAATAAAAAGCCAAAAAAGAAGCGACCCTGATTGTCCCGCCCATAATGCTGTAATTTTATAAAATGTTGGTGTTTCGATACTTGTATAATGGGCAACATAACTAATATCAAAATTGCTTATCAATAATTCATTGAGAAGAAGGAATGTTGCTAGAATTGATAAAGCAGATATGGCAACGGCCCCTCGCCAACCAGCTATAAAAAACCGGTAGTCTGCATTTTTTAAAAATACAGAAAAAAGAAATATTGATATGGCAGATAATCCAAGAGCAAGGCTTAAGGATATACTCCCTAGAACAGGTATCATATAGATTCTACATTATAAGACGAATCATCTCTCAAATCGCCTTCATATCTAGATGCACATTTAGTTTGAAGTTGATCGGCCACAAATTTTTCATTTACATAATGTCCTTCAACGATAACTTCAGCATCATCTTTAAACAAATCTGGACGTGTTCCGAGAAAATTAACAGGTACTGTTAACTCACCTTGTTGTAACCCAAAATCACATTCCAATTGGTTTTGTTTAGAAATTTGAATTGAGCCTGCAGATATACGTCCACCCAATCGAATTCTTTCGGATTCAGTGACTGAAGACAAGTCATTTAAAGAAATAAATCGAACCATTCCAGGGTTTTCTTGATCGGGGTTAAACGTAACATAGCCAATCCAAGCAAACGATAAAAAAGAGAGTGAAATGACTGCGATAATTATTTTTTTCTGATTCATTAGATTTTTCCTAAATCACGGTTTTTTTAAATTTTAAACTTTTGAATATATCCATCTGATTTTTCAATGAGTTCTTACAATAAAGTAGTGATAATTCTCTATGGAATTTACCACATTCTAACCGATTAACATTTTAAAAAAATAAAAATAATTATTCAATTAATTAATAGATATTTCCATCAAATTAATATTAATTGTTTTTAAATTTTAAAAGATGACCTACTTAAATATATGCAGATTTTTTCTTGGTTAAAATATAGCTGATTCCTGCCATTCTCCAAATTCCGTTTTCAAAGCTTTTACAATTTCTCCCATTGTAACATACGCTTTAGCTGCTTTTATTATAGGTGGCATTAAATTTTCTCCACTTTTGCAGGCATCTTTTATTTGCAATAATGATTCTTGAACTAATGATTCATTACGGTTTTCTTTTATCTCAGCCATTTTTTGTCTTTGTCCATCACCAGCTTCAGCACCGATTTCCAATATAGGAATGTCAATTTCTTCATCAACTTTTACAAATCGATTTACTCCGACCATAATCCGTTGGTTGGAATCTAATTTAGATTGATAATCAGATGCTGCATGAGCGATTTCTCTTTGGAAGAATCCTTGTTCAATGGCTGGAATAACACCACCAAGGCTTTCTATTTCATTGAAATACTTTTCTGATTTTTTTTCAATTTCATCGGTCATTTTCTCAACATACCAAGAACCACCTAATGGATCTACTACATTAGTGACTCCTGTTTCATAAGCAATCAATTGCTGAGTTCTTAATGCAATTTCAGCCGCTTTCTCCGTGGGTAAAGCCAATGTTTCATCCATTGAATTTGTATGCAAACTCTGAGTTCCACCCAATACTCCCGCTAAAGCTTGAAACCCAGTTCGTGCTATATTAATTTCAGGTTGTTGAGCTGTGAGACTACATCCTGCTGTTTGTGTATGGAACCGTAATTTCCAGGATTTTTCATTTTTTGCACCATAAACATTTTTCATCCGTTTCGCCCAAATTCGTCGAGCTGCTCTAAATTTTGAAATTTCTTCAAAAAAATCTAAATGCGAATTAAAAAAGAATGAAAGTCGCGGTGCAAAATCATCCACATTTAATCCTGCTTCTATCCCATGTTCCACATAAGCAAACCCGTTTGCCAATGTAAATGCCAATTCTTGAGCTGCAGTAGAGCCTGCTTCTCGTATATGATACCCACTAATAGATATTGTATTGAACTTTGGCATGTGGTCTGTACAATAAGCCATCATATCTGTAATTATACGCATAGAAGGCTTGGGTGGGAAAATCCATTCTTTTTGAGCAATAAATTCTTTTAGAATATCATTTTGTAACGTACCACGTAGTTGATTTAAAGGCACTCTCTGTTTTTCTGCTACAGCAATATAAAATGCCAATAAAATAATAGCTGGACCATTAATTGTTTGAGAGACTGATATTTGGCCCAAATCAATGCCATCAAAGAGAGTTTCCATATCCGCTAGGGAAGAAACACTTACGCCGCACTTCCCAACTTCTCCTTGAGAATAAGGATGATCTGGGTCATACCCCATAAGCGTTGGCATATCATATGCAACTGATAGTCCCGTTTGACCTTTTTCTAATAATTTTTTGAAACGATGGTTTGTGTCTTCAGGTTTTCCAAAGCCAGCAAATTGCCGCATAGTCCAAAGTTTTCCTCTATATAAATTCGGATGAACACCTCGCGTGTAAGGGAATACTCCAGGAAAGCCAATATTATTTAAATAATTGTCATTTGGTGTTTTTGGGAAATAACATATATCAAGCTTTTCGCCAGATAAAGTATCAAAATCATTATCTCGTGTGGGTAAAAGTTCCGTGGACTTTTTCCAATGATTTAATTCAGTTTGAAATAGATTTAATTGTTTACACATGGTTTACGATTTTTCTGGTAATCTTCCTGATTTAAAAACTTTCCAACCTTCATATAACATCCACAATATTAAGATAACTAATATAACATCTATCGCCAACAATAGTCGATTGTTCCCTATAAATGATTGTGCCTTGATACCTAAAGATGTGAGTGTCGTAATAGTAATAAATATAAATGGAATCAGTAAAGGCAAAACGGGTTTATGTCGTTTCCAAAAATAAATGGATAGCATCATAAGTGTCAATGCTGCTAACATTTGGTTTGATGCTCCGAATATTGGCCAAAGTAACCAACCTGCTTGAGTTGATTCTCCCGATAAAGGATCCGTGATATTCCAAAGCGTTAAAGCCAATGCAGGTAAAATAGCTACAATAGTTGCGATATAACGGTTTTTGAGTTGAACTACATTTATTGCTTCTCCAAGCTCCATTAATATAAATCTCTGAATGCGAGTGGCTGTATCTAGAGTTGTAGCTGCAAAAGAAATAACCAAAACTGCCATAATTGTTTTCGCAAGTGTAAATGGGATTCCTAATGATTCAATCAAAGCACCACCACCCAAAACAAATGCGGTAGCTTTATTCGAAGTAGCATGCGCCCAAGAATCATAATATACATTCCAATTTAAATTTTCGACAAATCCCACTGACGGTAAATCACAACTTGCAACTAATGAAATCCCAGCAACTGCAGCTATCGTTGATGCCAAAGCTAAAACTCCTTCTCCCACCATAGATCCATACCCAATCATTTTTGAATCTTTCATATTAGAAATTTGCTTCGATGTAGTCCCGGATGCTACCAAGCCATGAAAGCCACTAATTGCACCACAAGCAATTGTAACGAATAATAGCGGAAATAACCCCGGGACGCCTTCACCAGATGCTCTTAACATGGGAGCGTCTACAACTGGTTGAGCAATTGCGATTCCGATAAATATTAATGCCAAGCCTACAAGCAATTGATGACTATTAATATAATCACGTGGTTGAAGTAAAAGCCAAACTGGTAGCAAACTCGCTACCCCTGAATACATAAAAAGTAGGACTATCCAAAGTGTTGATTGAGATGTTTTATCAAGACCGATAGATTCAAATGAGAGAGGTGTAAAAGACCCCATATAAACAAATAAATAGAGAAGAATAAGCGCAATAATTGATGGAAACAAGGCATCCATTTTTTTATGATAAAGAAGATACCCAATCCCAAGTGCAATAATAATTTCAATATTAACAGGAAGTACTGCCGTGGGAACACTTACAAATAAACCCGAAATAACCATCGTAAATACAGCCAACACCAACCAATTTAACATCATAACAAAAATCAGAAACATCGTTTTAACACGATGATTTATTATGGTACCTGTTATTTCAGCTATTGTCTTTCCCTTTTCTCGAATAGAAACAACTAGTGCACCAAAATCATGAACTGCACCCATAAAAATGGTACCAAAAACGATCCAAATAAGTGCCGGTCCCCACCCCCAAAAAGCTGCAATACAAGGACCTATAATCGGTGCGGCACCAGCAATAGATGTAAAATGATGACCAAAAAGGATTCCTTTTTTAGTTGGTACAAAATCAACACCATCTTCAAATTCTTTAGACGGCATTTCTCCCGTAAAGTCCTGGAGTGAATATATTTTAGTTGCAATATAGGTTGCGTAAAAACGATACCCTAATCCAAATAGAACAAGTCCAATTATCGCTAAAAAAAGAGAATTCAATTTTAAGAGGAACTCGCTTCCTTTTCACCAATCAAATCAAGGATTGATTGAGAAATTCCATCAACATCTAATTTTAACATTGATAATATTTCTTCACGAGACCCATGCTCCACAAATGAATCAGGTAAACCTAGTTTTTTTATTCTACCTTTAAATCCAACTTCTAAAAGGTAACTTGAAACACCTTCTCCAAAGCCGCCTACTATTGTCCCTTCTTCTAATGTGATTACTTTACTAAACTTTTTCTTAATAGAGTCTAAATAAGCAGTATCCATCGGTTTAATGAAACGACAATTAACTATTTCACATTTAATTCCAGATAAGGATAGTTGTTTCGCTGCATCCAAAGCTGTGTATACCATTGGTCCCACAGCGAGAATAACTATGTCAGAACCAAATTGCTCGATTCCCCAAGAGCCAATGGGAAGTAACTCAGCTTGACCATTGTCATCAAAATCAACAGAACTCGCTTTTGGATATCGAATTGAAAATGGTTTATCTGTGATATTTAAAGCGGTATAAAGTAAATGTCTAAACTCATTTCCACTTTTTGGAGCAGTAACAATCATATCTTGAATACACCTCATATAGGCTAAATCCAAAGCGCCGTGATGAGTGGGTCCATCTTCACCTGCTATCCCTGAGCGGTCTAAACAAAATATAACAGGTAAATGCTGAATTGCACAATCATGAACAATATGATCAAAAGCACGTTGTAAGAATGTTGAATATATCGCCGTTATAGGGCGAATACCTTCTGTTGCCAACCCTGCTGCGAATGTAACGCCATGCCCTTCAGCAATTCCAACATCATAAAAACGATTTGGGAATTCTTTAGAATACTGTACGAGACCAGTCCCTTCACGCATTGCAGCTGTAACACAAACAGTATCTTTTCTATTTCGAGCAATTTCACATGTTAATTTCCCAAAAACATCTTGAAAAATAGGAGCAGATACTTCTGAAACATTCTTCTCTATTTTATAAGGTCGTTTCCCATTTGGTTTCACAGCATGATATTTTACAGCATCATCATGGTATTCACGGCTTTCCACATTCAAAGAAACCATCCCTTTACCTTTTTTTGTAAGCACGTGGAGCAATACTGGTTTTTGAATATCCTTGATATTATCTAAAGTATGTAAAACTTCATCTAAATCATGTCCATCTATCGGACCAAAATATCTAAACCCTAATTCATCAAATAAGATTCCAGGTACAATCAGGCTTTTTAAACTTTCTTCAACTTTTCGAATTAAGGTACGAGTTGTTGATTTGGCTATGGGCATTTTTCCGGTCAAATCCCAAAATTCATTTCGAATACGATTATAGAGTGGGTTTGAAATCAATCGTGTAAAATAAGTAGAAATAGCACCTACATTTGGGCTGATTGACATTTCGTTATCATTTAAAATGACTAGCAATTGCCTTCCTAAGTGCCCAGCATTATTAATCCCTTCAAATGCCAATCCACCGGTCATAGATCCATCACCAATAATGGCGGCAACTCGAAAATCATCATTATTTTGATGACGACCCTCAGCAACACCTAAGGCAGCTGAAATCGAAGTAGATGCATGCCCAGCACCAATCACATCAAAATTACTTTCAGATCGTTTTAAAAAACCACTTAATCCTTTAAACTTCCGAATTGAAGGAAAATCGTTAAATCGTCCTGTCAATAATTTGTGAGCATACCCTTGATGACCTACATCCCAAATCAATTTATCTTTGGGTGTATTATAAATATAATGAAGAGCGACAGTTAATTCAATTACGCCTAATGTGGGAGCTAAATGACCTCCAATTTCGGTAATCGTTTCAATTGTATAATTCCGAAGTTCATCGCAGAGCTCATGAAGTTCTTTATTTGAAAATCCTCGAATATCTTCAGGAGAATTAATAGTAGGTAAATATTTAAGCTGCATAATTTTGGTTTATTTTCTTGTAATAATGATCACTATTAGGATTAAATAAAATTTGATGAAATAAATCTATTCCATTTAATTCAGGATGGAATGTTAACCCAAGATGATGGCCTGAAATTACTGCAACAGGACTACCATTCAACTCTCCGATTACATGAACATTCTCTCCTAGTTTAGAAATTTTTGGTGCACGAATTAACACTGTTTCTAATTCAATATTTATTGGTGAATTAAAAAAATATTTTACCAACTCTGTAGATGACTCAATTTGTCGGCCATATGCATTTCGATCCACTGTTACGTTAAGAAAGCCCAAAGGATTAATCCGTTCATCATGAACATTTTTTGCCATCAATATCAACCCTGCACAGGTTCCCATCACGGGTTTTTCATTTCCAAATTCAATCAACGCCTGACGCAAATGAAACGTATCAATCAATAAAGATATAGTTGTTGATTCTCCACCCGGAATTACTAGCCCATCAATTGAGTCTAAATCTTTTGCCACTTTTACAGGAATTGATTCAATCCCAAGTTTGGAAAATACCTTATGGTGAAGGGCAAAATCTCCTTGAAGTTCTAAAACACCGACTTTAATTACCAACCCCTCTCTTGTAATCTTTCTTCCATTGGGATTTCAGACATATCTAATCCCTTCATAGCACTTTTCAGTCCTGTACTTGCTGCTGCAACACGAATTGGATCCCGATAGTGTGTAGTGGCTTCAACGACTGCTTTTGCCCTCATTGCAGGATCATCACTTTTGAAAATACCCGAACCAACAAATACTGTTTCAGCACCTAGTTGCATCATTAAAGAAGCATCTGCAGGAGTTGCAATACCGCCAGCAGCAAAATTTGGAACTGGAAGTTTACCCAATTTTGCGACTTGTTGAACTAATGAAAGTGGGGCTCCTAAATTTTTTGCTTCTGCTACAAGTTCATCTTTTTCTAAACGAGTGACTCTTTTTATTTCCGTCATAACCGTTCTCATGTGGCGAACGGCTTCAACAATATTTCCACTTCCTGCTTCTCCCTTTGTTCGAATCATGGCAGCACCTTCAGAGATTCTTCTTAACGCTTCCCCAAGATTTCTACAACCGCAAACAAAAGGTGCCTTAAAGTCATGTTTCCAAATATGATTATGCTCATCAGCAGGCGTTAGAACTTCACTCTCATCAATAAAATCAATATCAAGTGTTTCTAGTACTTGTGCTTCTGCAAAGTGTCCAATTCGACATTTTGCCATAACAGGAATAGAAACTTGTTCTTGAATTCGACGAATCATTTCCGGGTCGCTCATTCTTGAAATTCCACCATCCTTTCTAATATCGGCAGGTATTCTTTCCAATGCCATTACAGCACATGCACCTGCATCTTCAGCGATTTTCGCTTGATCAGAATTTGTTACATCCATAATCACACCGCCTTTTAGCATCTCTGCTAACCCTACTTTAATTTCAAATGTTCCTTTACTCATAAACTATTTCCTTTTCAGTTATATGTCCAATTTCTTTAATTTTATCAACCACACCATCTATAAGATCGTCTGGAGTGGAGGCCCCAGCAGAAATACCAACTACTTTACATTTATTAAACCATGATTCATCCAAGTCATTTGAACAGGTAACTTGATATGAACGTTTATTTCTTTCTAACGATAATTGCGTTAACCTATTTGAATTTGCACTAGTAAACGACCCAATAACAATCATAACATCGCACTTAGATGCTAAAGATTTTATTTGTTCATGGTTCCGCCTAGTTGGATAACAAATTGTATTTACAAATCTCAAATCAAACACTTTTTCCATAAGTACATTGATAATGTTTTGAACATTTTCAATCATTTGAGTGGATTGACTCACCACTCCTGCTTTTTTCATTTTACGAAGAGCATTTGCTTCATCAACATTAGCAATAATAATTGGTTCTTTAACTTGCGCTGCAATACCCAAAACTTCATCATGACCATGGTCACCAATTATAATAGTCTTCCTTCCTTCTAACTCTAGACTTTTGATTTCATGGTGAATCTCAGTCACTAAAGGGCATGTTGCATCGATGATTGTTAAATTTTTCTGATTAGCTTTATTCCAAGTATCTGGTGTAGTTCCATGGGCACGAAAAAGGATCGGTTTATTTTTAGGAACATCCTTCAACTTTTTGATTATTTTTGTACCTGCTTCTGATAAGTCTTCAACCACTTTTTCATTATGTACAATTGTTCCTAACATATAAACATCGCCATACTTTTCAGTAGTATCATAAGCAAGATTCACTGCATCTCGAACTCCAAAGCAATATCCTGCATCTTTTGCCAATAATATCTTCATAAAGCTTTATTTATTTTATTTTGTAGAGACTCGATTGACAAATTGACGACTATTTTTTTTACATCATCTAAAGAACCAGATACTAAAGCACCTGCGGCAAATGCATGTCCACCACCACCTAACGATTTTGCAATATCATTCACAACATAATTACCTTTAGATCTAAAATTTATTCTACAATTTTCTGAATTACTTTCAAATATCATTAAAGCAACTTCTACACCTTGAATGGATCTAACCAAATCAGAAAAGCCATCAACATCTGATTTTTGGGCGTTAGCATTAATCATCATGTCTTGAGTAATAATAAACCAAGCCAAATTACCATTTAATTCATAATGTAAATTAGATAAAAGATCACCCATTAAACGCATCCGAGATTTTGTACTATTCTCATAAACTTTTTGATAAACAGTATGTGTTTCAACACCAAACTCTAAACATTGTATTGCAATTTCATGGCATTTTTGATTAGTATTGCTGTAACGAAAACATCCCGTGTCTGTCATAACCGCTGTATATATTCCTAAATAACTTTCTTTTGGAATTGGTTTTTCACTTACAAGTGTTAAATAATCAAATACCATACAACCTGTAGCGGCTGCCGATAAATCGACCACATTATGAGTGAATGGATGTTCTTCTGGATGTGGGTGGTGATCAATATTTAAAGTTGTCAAATTATATGTTTTAATTGCGTCCACAATTGTTCTAATTCGAACAAAATTTCCTACATCAAAAATAATCACTAAATCTACATTTTCAATCCAAGAGTCATGTATACTTTTATCATACGATTCAAAAATGGAATCCAAGTTCAGAAAGTTATAATCATCAGGTAATGGTGAATAATTTACTATACGTATATCTTTCCCAATTTCTTTTAAATGATAATACATACCACTTTCGGCACCAAGTCCATCTCCATCAGGGTTTTCGTGAGTGGTAAGCATAATTCGATTTGCTGAACTTATCAAATTATGGACTTTAGTCCAATCAATCGGTGTATTATTAAAATTCATTTATTTTTTATGATTCCATTGAATTTCTTTTAAATTTTCTTTAGACTGAACTTTTCTGGCTAGAATGAACAAGTAATCTGACAAACGATTTAAATAAACCAAATGAAGGTCATTTCTATTTTCATTAACAAACAATGCAACCAATGTTCGTTCGGTGTTTCTTGTTTCAGTTCGAGCAATATGAATTCTTGCTGATAACTCTGAACCACCTGGGAGTATAAACTCTTTTAGAGGAGGAAGTTCCCCATTTAAATTTTCAATTTCTGATTCTAACCAAAGAATTCTACCTTTTGTCAAAAGATTCATATTAGAGTTTGGAATAGATAATTCACCTCCTATATTAAATAAATCCTGTTGTATTAATTCAAGATCAACTTTAATATTTTTAGGCGCATTGACGGCAGCCCAACCTAGTATTGAATTTAAATGGTCGATTTCACCCAAAACATTAATACGAATATTATTTTTCGATATACGGGTCCCATCACCTAAGCCTGTTTCACCTTTATCACCCGACTTTGTTGTTGTTTTTGAAATCCGCATTAGAAAAATAAATAGCTAACCACAATAAGCAATGGTAGAAGAATAGGAATTGACCATTTTAACAAATAACCAAAAAAACTTGGCATTTCAATTCCCGATGATTCTGAAATGGATTTTACCATAAAATTAGGAGCATTACCAATATAGGTATTTGCTCCCATAAATACAGCTCCTGCTGATATAGCCAAAAGCGTTTCAGACATCTCCCCCATCAGCGTTATAGGATTACCACCAGCAGTATTAAAAAACACTAAATATGTAGGTGCATTATCTAAAAAGCTTGATAAAATACCTGTTGCCCAAAAATACATATAATTGATCGGATTTCCATCACCATCAGATACAGATGAAACAATATTACTTAGTACTCCATTTTCACCGGCTTTTAAAATTGCAATTGCAGGTATAATGGTTATAAAAATAGCAGAAAATAACTTTGCAACTTCTATAATTGGAAACCAAGTATATTCGTTCGCTTTTCGAATTAAATGGGAAGTCTTAATCCAGCTTAAATAGGTTAAACCAAGGAGTAGAAAATCCCTTACTATATTTTGCAATTCTAATTGGACATAATAAATTTCTATATGGATTCCAGGTTTCCAAAACCCACTTAATAATACGCCTCCAATAACACCTAATAATAAAATTAGATTCAAAGAACCTTTTAAACCTAGTTTTTCTGAATTATCAATATCAGTAACTGGAATTAACTCCTTCCCATAATAATAGGTGTCCATAGCAAAGAAAATTATCAATAAAGATACAACCATAAAAAGCATGGGGTAAAACATTGCCGTTGTTGTCCAAAAGAAATCTACGCCTTTTAAAAAGCCTAGAAATAAGGGCGGATCACCAAGAGGTGTGAGAGCTCCTCCAATATTTGCCACTAAGAAAATAAAAAAAACAATGATATGAACTTTATTTTTCCTATGGTTATTCGCTCTAATAAGTGGTCGAATTAGCAACATGGCAGCGCCTGTTGTTCCCATCCAACTCGCAAGGATCGTACCTATTAAAATGATAGCTGTGTTTAAAAAGGGTGTCCCCACTAAAGAGCCCGTTAATTGAACACCTCCAGAAATAGTAAATAATGCCAATAATAAAATTATAAAAGGAACGTATTCTAATAAGCCTACATGGAGAAGTTCATATAAAGTGATTTCCCACCCTTGAATTATTAAAAAAGGGACGATGAAGGCACTTGCCCATAATAATGATATTTTACCAAAATTATGATGCCAATAGTGAGGTGCAACCAAAGGAAACACCGCAATAGATAGAAGAATACCTACAAAAGGTATAATCCAATATATTGATAAGTTTTCAACATTACCATTTAGGTGAGGTAAATCACCATGTCCACCACTGGCAAAAGATATGGCAGGAATTACCATAACCAATAAACTAATTATTTTTTGAATTAACATGAATTATTATCTATTTAATTTAAGCCTATAAATTACTATGATTCTTTTATAGATGTGAATACAGAACAAAAATTATTGAGTATAAAATTATAATTAATTTTATGTAATTTTCTAGATGAATATCGTACTCGGAATTATCATTTTACTCATAGCTATTGCTGGAATGGCAATTGGCATTATATTTAACAGAAAACCATTAACAGGATCTTGTGGAGGAGCAAACTCTGATGGAAATTGCCCGACCTGTGGAGGTGATACAGTTAAATGTAAAAATACCGACATAGAAACAATTAAGATATAATCTCAAACATCGGATCTGCAATTTTCACTTTATCAGATAATGCAATGCATTTAGTTCCATCCTGATTATCTAATATCCAGATAGCTTTTATATTTAAATTATTGTTTACCATTTTCAAACCAGTTTCATAATTCATCGCCATTAGCGCTGTAGCCCAAGCATCAGCCACCATACATTGAGAAGCTAAAACAGTTACTGATAATACATTCGTTTTAATTGGGTATCCTGTTTTAGGGTCAATAGTATGTCCAAGCTTTTCACCATTTTTTGTTACAAAATTACGATAATTACCCGAAGTTGCTACTGCTCCACTTTCGGGGTAAATAATACCCGCAAAATAGTTGTTTTGTTCTTTTCCGTTCGATGGATTTTCAATTCCTATAGACCAATATTTATTTTTTTGGTTTCGTCCAATACACTGAACTTCTCCACCAATTTCTACAAATATATTTTTGAAATGTTTTGATGTTAAGAAATAGAATACTTCATCAACTGCATATCCTTTTGCAATGGCATTTAAATCCATTTTAGTCCGAGAATCTGATTTTTGAATTCTATTATGAGTTAAATTTATTTTATCAAACCCTGTGTATAATAAAACTGAATTAACATCTTTTTGGGTTGGCATCATTTTTTTAGGATTTGGTCCAAAACCCCATAAATCTAATAGATTATAAACTGTTATATCGAAAGCACCATCAGTTAGAATTGATATTGAATTTGCACTCTTAAATAATTCATATAACTGTGATGAAACTAATATTGGTTCTGTTGACTTATTTAAATTTAAGTTGGAGATTTCGCTTTGCGGGTCCCATGTGGACATTGTTTGATTAATCTCTAATAATATAGAATCAATCCCTTCCGTGATTACATCTCTATTAATTTCATTTGAATTAGTGATTAACTTAATTGAATAGCTTGTTCCCATAGTTTGGCCAGATACCTGGTGTAAATATCTAGGACTACTACACCCTATCAATAATAATAAAAAACCCTCAGCCAATCGACGGAGGGTTTTTATAATAAATATTGTGTTTATATGACTAGCCAAAACTGTCGTAAGCAATCATTTCTGGTTCAACACCTAAGTTATCCAGCATCCCTTCTACAGCACCAATCATTGGGGGTGGACCACACATATAATATTCAATTTCAGTGGGATCGTCATGTTTGGATAAATACTCATCATAAAGGACTTGATGGATAAATCCGGTTGGTCCTGTCCAGTTATCTTCTTCCATGGCATCCGAGAGAGCTACATTATAACTGAAATTTGGAAATTCTTTAGCTATTTCTTTGAATTGACTGTCATAAAACATTTCACGAACAGAACGAGCACCGTACCAAAACGATACTTTTCGCTTTGTTTTTAGGGTATGAAAAAGATGAAACAAATGAGAGCGCATTGGTGCCATTCCAGCTCCACCTCCCACATAAACCATTTCCCGTTCGGTTTCCTTTGCGAAAAATTCTCCATAAGGACCAGAAATTGTAACTTTATCACCTGGCTTTAAATTGAAAATATATGATGATGCTAATCCTGGCGGAACGTCATTCCATAACGGTGGTGGCGGTGTTGCGATGCGAACATTTAACATAACTTTATTTCCTTCAGCAGGATGATTTGCCATAGAATAGGCTCTAAATATTGGATCATCATTATTTGCTACTAAATCCCATATTTTGTATTTATCCCAATCTTCATGGTATTCATCTTCAACCGAAAAATTATTAAATGTTAAATTATGATATTCTGGTATATCAATTTGAATGTATCCACCAGCTTCAAAGTTCAAATTTTCACCATCTGGCAAGTCCATCACTAATTCTTTGATGAAAGTTGCAACATTTTCATTTGATTTAACTGTACAATCCCATTTTTGAATACTAAATACTTCATCAGGAACTTGAATCTTCATATTTTCTTTTACTTTCACCTGGCAAGCTAATCGCCAATTTTCTTTGGCATCATTTCTATTTATATGTCCAGTTTCAGTTGGTAGAATTTCACCTCCTCCATCTAAAACCTGACACCGACACATAGCACATGTACCTCCTCCTCCACAAGCAGAAGGGAGATATATTGTATCACTTGCCAAAGCATTTAATAATGTACCACCTGGTCTAACCAAAATTTCTCTTTCATTATTCACCGTGATTTTCATATCACTTTGGGGCAATAATTTACTTTCAGCGAAATTAAGAATTAAAACTAGAACTAAAACAATTCCAGTAAAAACAGCAATGCTTAGTAATATTAATTCCATTAAAGATCAATTCCTGAAAAGGCCATAAAAGCCATTGATAGTAGTCCTGTAAGTAACATTGTTATTCCTAAGCCACGAAGTTTCCGTGGTACATTTGAATATCGTAATCTGTGTCGAATAGACGCCATTGAGACAATTGCAAGAAACCAGCCCATCCCTGAACCAAATCCAAAAATGGTCGATTCCAATAAAGTATATTCTCTTTCAACTAAAAATAAGGAACCACCAAGGATAGCACAATTCACAGCAATTAGGGGTAAAAATATTCCGAGATTATGGTACAGGGTTGGTGAAAATCTATCTAAAATCATTTCAACCAATTGAACCATGGCAGCTATAACTGCAATAAATATAATGAAATTTAAAAAACTCAAATCGACTTCTGGAAATCCTGCCCAAGCCAAAGCACCTTCTTGTAATAAATAATGGTGAATTGCCCAGTTTGCAGGTGCAGTAATAGTTAATACAAAAACCACAGCAAATCCAAGGCCAATGGATGTATCAATCCTTTTGGAAATTGCAAGAAACGAACACATTCCAAGAAAATATGCCAAAAGAATATTTTCTACAAACATGGCTTTGGTCGCAAGACTAATATAATGTTCCATACCTATTCCTCTTCAATATCCGCTGAAATTCGGTGAACCCAAACGATTAATCCTAAAATCACAAATGCTCCAGGAGAAAGAACCATAAGCCCCATATTTTCATATCCAGCTTCATAGAACGAATCGGGAATAACTTGGTATCCGTAAAGAGTTCCACTTCCAAATAATTCTCTAAAAAAGGAGACCACAATTAAAATGCCACCATATCCCAGTCCATTACCTAATCCATCTAAAAATGATTTCCCTGGTGTATTTTGCATTGCAAATGCTTCTGCCCTTCCCATAACAATACAATTGGTTATTATTAATCCAACAAAAACAGACAACTGTTTACTAATATCATACATGTAAGCTTTTAATACTTGATCTGTTATAATTACGAGAGAAGCTATAATCGAAAGCTGAACAATAATTCGAACTTTGCCAGGAATTAAATTTCGAAGTAATGCAATTAGTGTATTTGAAATAGATAGAACAGCAATTACAGCTAATGACATAACGACAGCTGTGTCCATTTTCACTGTAACAGCTAAAGCAGAACAAATCCCTAATACTTGTAGCGTAATAGGATTATTCACACTCAATGGATCTGTAAAAGCTTGTTTAGATTTTTTATCAAGGAAAGCCATTAACTATTCCCTCTTATTGCTTTAAAAAAAGGTTCGTATTTTAAAAGATCATCTAACAGAAAAACTTCCAACCCCTTCCCTGTCATGGTGGCCCCAGATATTCCATCTACTTTATGAATGGCTTTTGGGTCATCAGATAAAACTTTTCCTTTTACAACTTTTACACCCACCAATTGGTCACTCTCATCTACGAATTTTTTTCCAATAAAATTCTTTTGAAACCATAATTTATCAACTTCTGCGCCCAATCCTGGCGTTTCACCATGCTTATAAAAAGTAATTCCCTTTACTGTTCTTCCATCAGGTTCAACAGCGAAATATCCGTATAATGTTGACCATAGCCCTTTACCTGCTATTGGAATTGCATACCCACCTATCTTATTACCTGATTTTTTTATATAAATTGGCAAATTCTCAATATCTTTAACAGTATCAATTTTTTTAGGATCTTTATCGGTTTTATTCCCTTTTGCATCCAAAACAATCGCATTAATATTTTTGTCGAAAAGTGAATGAATTTCTTCAGAAGACCAAATCTTATCTGCTGCAGGTTTAAATCCTAATGATAGAAGAATATTTTTCTTCATATCATTTGCTACATTTAATTCTTGTCTCTCTTTTAATGCATCTGCGGCAACTGCCAATAAAAAGCCCAAAACAATGGTAACAATAGATGTAAAAACGATAGTATATGTGTTACTTCGCATATCGTGCCATCCGTTGTTTTATATTTCCTTGTATTACAAAGTAATCGATAAGCGGTGCAAAAGCATTCATGAGTAAAATAGCTAGCATTGTCCCTTCTGGATACGCTGGATTAATAGAACGTATAATAACTGTTAATCCACCGATAAATATTCCATAAACCCAACGACCTTTATCTGTATGAGTTCCTGTAACTGGTTCCGTTGCCATAAATACCACCCCAAATGCAAATCCCCCCATAACCAAATGGTAATGCGCAGGAAGTGTCAGCATGGTATTAGAAGACCCGGTTAATTCTGCCATGAAATTGGTAAGGGTTGCCATACCGGTTAACCCAATGATGGCACCTACCATGACACGCCAAGAAGCCATTCCCGTAACTAGAAGGAAAATAGCTCCAACCATAATCCATAATGTACTTGTTTCTCCAATGGAACCTGGAACCCACCCCATAAACATATTTAACCAAGAGTAATCAAATTGTGAAACTGAGTCTAATAAAGTAACAGCATCCTGACTTTTTTCTGCTGCAGGAATTGCCAAAGCTGTAGCACCAGAATATCCATCAGGTCCTGATATCCAAACTTTATCTCCTGAAATTCTTACTGGATATGTAAAAAATAAAAATGCTCGTGCCACCAATGCAGGGTTAAAAATATTCATTCCCACTCCACCAAAAATTTCTTTTCCAATCACAATACCAAAAGAAGTTGCAACCGCTACTTGCCATAGTGGAATCGTTGGAGGCATAATCAAAGGAATCAAAGCACACGTTACAAGAAACCCTTCAGAAATTGGATGTTTTCTAACAACCGAAAAAATGATTTCCCAGAGAGCACCTGCACCAAATGTTACTGCAATAATAGGTAGAATCTTTAATGCACCTTGAATAAGATTTTCTGACCAAGTATTCGTTTGCCCTAAGGATAGCGCCATTTGATATCCAATATTCATCGCTCCAAAGATATACGCAGGTAATAAAGCTATTACTACGAGAATCATAACTCTCTTTACATCAAGGCTATCTCTAATATGGGGACCTGAATGAGTTCGTTTATCAGTCGAAAAAAGAATAGTATCTGTTGCTTCAAATACTGGGTAATATTTTTCTAAATAACCACCTTTATCAAAGTGTGGTTTTATTTTATCTAATATGTTTTTTAGCCACTTCATTACTTAACATTCCTGTTCGAAAAGATCAAGACCTGACCTAATTACGGCACCCACGTCAATTTTACTTGGACATGCAAAAGAACAAAGCGCGAAATCTTCGTCGTCACATTCCCACATTCCCAATTGTTCCATTTCTTCAATGTCTTGTGCAAGAATAGAACGATATAGTTCATTTGGAAGAATATCCATTGGTAACACATTATCCCAAGCATTAAGAGGAATGATTGCGCGTTCTTCTCCATTTTGAGATGAAGTGAATTTAAAAAGCTTTTCACCTAATGATACAAATGTATTGGTTAAACTATATTTAGTATCACTACTTCCAATTGATAACATTCCCATAAATGGTCTCTCAACTGTATCCGGAATTAGGGTTACAGCTGAATCATAAAATCCTAAAAAACCATCATCAGCAACAAGTTGTCCAGTTAAAACATCTCCAGATATAAGTCGTGTAGGGTCGGTTAATTTTTGATTAATAATTAAAGAGTCAACTCTTGAGCCTACTTTTGCATAAACCGTCTGGGGAGCCGTTGCTCCGGGTCCCGCAACTGTTACAATGACGTCAGGGACATAAACTCCACTCAAAAATAATTTACCTAAGGTAATGACATGTTGTGGATTTACTGTCCACACTATATCACCAGGAGTAATAGGTTTGGTATGGTGGATTTGTATTCCAACATTCCCTGCAGGATGAGGCCCTGATATTGTTTGAACAATTGCATCTTTGAGTTCAATCGCGTTTCTAAATGTTACATATACTTTCCCATCAGTCAGTTTACTTAAAGCTGTCACCCCAGCTTGAAATGCTTCCTTTTCAGATTCTATAACTGTTTCAATTTGAACAGATAAAGGTGCGGAATTAACTGCTGAAATAAATATATCTCGTGGAGTGTCATTTGGATTAGAAATTTTATTATATGGGCGCTGCCGAATTAAGGTAAAGAGATTTCCTTCTAGAATTCTAGATAAAATAGTTGGACGATCTGCTCTAGTTAACTGTTCTTGCCTAAAAGCTTCCCCTCTTATAGCTTCAGTACCCGATACAGATATCTCAATTTTTTCAACACTTCTACGTGCACCAAACTGGATTGTTTTAACAAGTCCATTTGCTGGGGATGCCCACTTTACATCTGGTTTTGTTTTATCAAAAAACAAAGGTGAACCAATCTTTACGGTATCTCCTTCATTTACCAGTAATTTAGGTTTTACTCCTCGAAATGTTTTGGGTAAAAGAGCTACTGTTTCCGATTTTGGTATAGATGACGTTTCTTTTGTTGGGATACCCGAAATTCGGATATCGTGACCTTTATAAATTATAATCTTTTTCATACGTTTAAATTAGGTATAAACTAAATTGAGTACCAAGAAACCTTTACATTGTTTGTATAAAAAACACCAATGAATTTTGCACCCAATCAGAGACTGGCGTCCAATAAATTCCTAAAAGAAAAGTTGGTATAGCTGTCACTAAAAGCATGATTGTCATGATTGTAGGTGGTTGAGTAAATCTTTCACTTCTTTCTCCATCTAAAAACATAACTTTAATAACTCTCATATAATAATAAAGTGAAACAACACTATTAATTCCACCTATAAAAACAAGCCAATAAAATTGGCTACCGCCCTTAATCAATGAAGCAAAAATATAAAACTTTCCAATAAAACCTGCTGTGGGTGGTAACCCCGTAAGAGATACCATAAATAAGGTCATAACTACACCAACAATCGGCATTTTCCACCCTAGACCTTTATAATCATCGAACGTTTCACCACCAGTTGTATTTTTCACAGTAATTACAACAAAAAATGCACCCAAATTCATAAATAGATACATGACTAAATAAATCATAATTGCATAAATACTATCACCCGACATTACAGGCATAGCAAGCAACATATAGCCGGCATGTGCAATACTAGAATATGCCAACATTCGTTTTATATTATTTTGTTGAACTGCAACTACATTTCCCAATGTCATTGTAATGATAGCTAATAAACTCAAAATAGTTGCCCATGGTAAAGTAGCAATAGATGTTTCATTCAAACCACCCATGGCTCCTCCATCAGCAAATACCTGATTAAAGAACCGAATTATCATAGCAAATGCACCAGCTTTTGGCGCTACAGATAAAAAGGCTGTAATTGTTGTAGGGGCGCCTTCGTACACATCCGGTGTCCAGAAATGAAAAGGTACAGCTGATATTTTATAACCAAATCCAACCAACAACATAATCATTGCCATTAATAAAGCCGTATTAGCACCTGAATCTAGATTTGAGATTGCGTGTTGAATTTCGAAATAATTTGTACTACCCGTTAATCCATAAACATAGCTTAGTCCAAATAGCATGATCCCTGATGAAAATGCGCCATAAACTACATATTTCAATCCTGCTTCATTAGATCGAGTATTTTGTTTCAAATATCCAGCTAATATAAATGACATGATTGAAACTATTTCTATTGACAAATAAACCATGATAAGGTCAACAGTTGAAACCATTAAAAATAATCCAAATACTATAATACCTAGCAGGGTAAAATACTCTCCTTTTCGGTAGTCATTTAATTCACCTGATTGAAGACTAACTATGGAAACAAATATCGTAGCTAAGATAATTATAAGTTTGAAAAATGAAGCAAATGGGTCTAATACTATTGCATTCGTAAATAAAGTAGTTAAGGTATTCTCTTGAAGATAGATTGCTCCAGCTACTGCAAGCAATCCCGCCACCAAAAACCAGCCAACATTTCCTGATTTAGATTTATCTATTGATAAATCATAAATAATCGCAACGAGAATGACTCCAATTAATATGAGCTCAGGATAATAAAAAGAAAGACTTTGTAGATTTGTCATTCTTTATCCCTACATGCTAGCAAAGGTTGCCAAAGAAACAACATGCTCAATAATTACATTCATAGTACTCGAAATAACATTCAAAAATGGTGCTGGATAAATTCCAAAGAAAACAGTTATGATTAATAAAGGGACAACCGTGAATAATTCTAAACGGTTAATTTCGGGAAGATCATTATATTTTTCATTGAGTTTTCCAAAAAAGATTCTTTGAAATGCCCATAGAAAATATGCTGCATTTAGTAAAATTCCGATTGTGGATGCAATAACAATTCCTTTATAAACAGGAAATGCTCCAATGAAACACATAGCTTCACTAATAAATCCTGAAAAACCTGGTAAACCCAAGCCCGCAAAAAATGCAATAGCTGTGATACCCGTATAAATAGGCATCTGTGATGCTAAACCACCAAATCCATTAATATCTCGATGATGAGCACGGTCATAAATAACTCCAACTAAAATAAAGAGCATTGCAGAAATTGTACCATGATTAAACATTTGGAAAACTGCGCCCCCTAATCCCGCTTGGGCAGCTTTTAAATTTAGTCCATTTGCTTCACCTGCTGCAATAACTGCCGCCATTCCGATTAATGTATATCCCATATGATTTACACTGGAATAAGCGACAAGTTTTTTCAAATCTGTTTGAGCCAACGCACAAAGGCCTCCCCAAACCACATTGATTAGACCTAAAAATGCAAGTGCGCCAGAAAACCAGTAAACTCCATCAGGCATTAATCCGTAATTAATACGTAGAATACCGTACACACCTAACTTTAGAAGGATTCCTGCTAATAAAACTGATATAGCTGTGGGCGCTTCAACATGCGCTAATGGCAACCAAGTATGAAATGGAAATACCGGGACTTTTATAGCAAAACCAACAAAAAGAAGAACCCAAATAACCTTTACAGCACTCATTCCCCACCAGGTTAATCCATTAAGTGCTTCGGGTGCACGCTCCATTAATAATTGAATATCAAATGTATTTCCACATGAGAAATAAAGCCCTAGTATCCCAATCAACATAAGGACAGACCCAAATAAGGTATATAAAAAGAATTTTATTGCTGCATATTCACGCTGTGGGCCACCCCATATTCCTATAAGGAAATACATCGGTAATAACATTACTTCCCAAAATATGTAGAATAGGAAAAAATCCATGGATAGAAATACACCCATAATTCCAGTATCTAATAATAGAAATAGAGCAAAATATCCCTTAACTGCTTTATTGATATTCCAACTTACAAATATACCAATGAAGCATAAAAGACCTGTCAGAATTACCATCGGGAGACTCAAACCATCAACGCCCAAAATATAGGATATGTTGAAAGATGGAATCCATTCGGCTCTTTCCATGAATTGCATTCCGCCATTCCCAGCATCGTAATTTTGCCAAAGAACAACGGTTAATAAAAATTGCAACCCTGTTGTAACCGCAGCAACAATTTTTATCAAATCATTTTTATCACGCGGTATAAATGCAATGATACCCATCCCAATAATAGGCATCCAAATTAACCAACTGAGAATATTATTCATTCTCTCCTCTCATTACTCCATTCGAGTTAAAATGACTGAATAATCATTAATATGATTATTCCTACTGTCACATATAGCAAATAATTTTGCAACTTACCTGTCTGTACTTTCTTAAGTATAGACCCCAAATTATCTGCAATTCTACCAAAACCATCTACCAATAATTGGTCGATGATATCATAATCAAATTTTCCAGATACACGACTTGCCCATGCAGTTACACGACCAAAGCCATTAATAAAATACTTATCATATAATTCCCAATCAATCCATGAAATCTTTTTCGCAAGACGAAGCGTCGGTTGATATAAATATTTATCATAATTTTCATCAAAATAATATTTATTCAAACTCCAATCATACAAAAACCCTGCTCGTTTTCCCATATTTTCTGCTGATAAAACATTTTTTAAATACATAAGGACAGCTAATCCAATTCCCAACACGGCTACACCAATGGAAAGTCCCATTGCTAAATTGTGTGCATGATGAGCTCCACTTTCAATTGCAAGGGCTGTAAGATTTCCTGGGACAGCCGAATCTATAGGGCGAACCAATGTTGTAAACCAACTTCCGTGAGTCGAAATTGGATTTAAATGTGGAAAAGTGTACCAAATAGCCACACTTAGAGTACCAAGCAAGACTAAGGGGCCTGCCATTTCTTTTGGTGATTCGTGAATGTCGTTTATTAATTCAGGCATTTGAGGTTTACCATGGAATGTCATAAACATCATTCGAAACATATAGAATGCAGTTATTGCAGCAGCACCAAATCCGAACACCGGAAGTAAAAAATGTTCTGGGTGGTGTTGAGCAAATGAAAGCGATCCCGCAAGAATAGCATCTTTAGATAGAAATCCTGAAAATAATGGAACGCCGGCAATCGCCATTGTACTTGCCAACATTGACCAATATGTAATGGGCATTTTTTCTTTAAATCCACCCATATTTCGCATGTCTTGTGGATCTGTATCATGGTCATGCTTTTCATGAAGCGCATGATGCATAGAATGAATCACAGACCCTGAACCATAAAATAAATTTGCCTTAAACATTGCATGAGTTAATAAATGAAAAAAGGCTGCAGTATATACCCCTGTTCCAACGGCTAAAATCATATACCCCAACTGACTAACTGTTGAATAGGCCAAAACTTTTTTAATATCATTTTGTGTGATTGCTATTGTTGCAGCAAAAAGAGCAGTAAATCCCCCAATATATGCAACAACAAGAAGAGCATCAGGCGTCAATAATGGAAAAATCCGAACCGTTAAATACACACCAGCAGCAACCATCGTAGCAGCGTGCATCAACGCTGAAACTGGCGTAGGCCCTTCCATAGCGTCAGGTAACCAAATATGAAGTGGAAATTGGGATGATTTACCCATGGCTCCCATAAAAAGTCCCAAACCTGCTAACGTAAGAGTTGTACCAGCAATCAATCCACCTGCAACGCCTTCAAAAATATCAGTGAATGCGAAAGACCCAATGGCAGTGTAGATTAACATAATTCCAATAAAAAATCCAATATCACCTACGCGATTTGTAAGAAAAGCTTTTTTGGCAGCATTTGCCGCAGAATCTTTTTCAAACCAATGTCCAATTAAAAGATAAGAACTAACTCCCACTAATTCCCAAGACATATACATCGAAATGAGATTATTGGACAGTACAATGCCATTCATGGAAAAAGTAAATAAACCTAAATATGCAAAATATCTAGAATATCGAATATCGCCTTCTAAATATTTCACAGAGAAAATATGTGTACAAGTTGAAATTAAAGCAACCACCAATAACATAATCACTGTTATGTTATCAACAAGAAATCCTAGTTTGATTTTAAATGCTCCCATATCCAACCAGGTGAAAGATGCTTCATGCTTAAAACCAGGATCATAGTCTAAAAGCATAGCAACAAACATTGAAATCGATAAAATTAGTGTAATGGAAATTGCACCTATAGATACCCAATCTCCTTGACGAGGTAAACGCTTTCCAATAAATATTTGAATTAAAAATGCTACCAAAGGCAAAAACAAAATAAATAGAGAGTAATTGATAAAAATATTATTCATTATTCTTTCATCGCAGAAGCTTCATCCACGTTTATAGTATTCATATTGTTATAAATATTTATCACAATTGCTAAAGCGACAGCAGCTTCAGCTGCTGCTAATACAATGACAAAAAGGGCAAAAATATGGCCATCCAGATTCATTCCTCCAAATCGAGAAAAAGCAATAAAGTTAATATTAGCGGCATTAAGAATTAATTCAACTCCCATCAGTATAGAAATTGCATTTCGACGGGTCATAACTCCAAAAATTCCCAGTGAGAAAAGGGCTGCAGAAATAATTAGATATGTATTAAGATCGTACATCAATTTTCTTTCCGAGATAAAAGGGCAGCACCAATTAATGCACCTAATAATAATAATGAAATTGCTTCAAAAGGAAGTAAATATTTAGTGAGCAAAAGAGTTCCAATACCTGAAACCGTTTCCACCGGTTCTACTGCTTCCACTTGAAACCAAGATGTTTTTGAAATTACTAAACTAATTAATAAAAATAGCCATATGGCAACTGAACCACCAATACCTTGTTGCATATTGGTTTGAGATAAACGGACGGATGAAATTCTATTTGTTAACATAATTCCGAAAATAATTAAGACTAATATTCCACCAATGTAAACCAGTATTTGGACTCCAGCCATAAAATCAGCCCAGAGGAAAATATAAATTCCAGCCACACCAAATAAGGTAAATAGTAATGCCATTGCAGAATAAATTAATTGATTACTCAAAACAACGATGGCCGCAGATATAAGCGTCAATGAGACGACAAACCAGAAAGTAAATTCTACCATTAAGCTTTCACTTTTTCAGTTGGTTTCAATTTATCCATACCTTCTTTTGTGCCTGGTTTTGCGAAACGATAAATCAAATCGCTTCGATCAAACTCAGAAAACTCATAATCAATTGGGTGTTTATGTGCATTGGGCCCACCCGTCATAAAAATACATTCTTCAGGACAAGGATAGGTACATAAATTACAATAACAACATTCAGTCATGTCTATATCAAAGCGCGTAACAACCATAGCTTTTCGTGAGCTATTTGATGTAACACCAATATGTCCGATTTCTTGAATATCTTCACCACGTGTAGGTGCTTTTTCGGTCACAATTTTAATACATTGAACTGGACAAGCTCGTTCACATTTTAAGCACCCAATACAATCATCAATATCAACCTGAAGTCGAGAACGAATTACATTATAATTACTATGATCAAACCCAATATTTCTTTCAGGGCGTGGCCATTTCTCTTCAGGATATTGTAATGTAACGTTATCTCGACGAATATGCACCATGTGTTTCCATGTAATACCTAAACCAGTCATCATGGTTGAAATAGATTCCCAAATATCTCTAAAATATTTTATCATAATCTATCCAAAAATGAGTGTCCATACCCCAACACCAAAAATATTAATTAAGCTGATAGGTAGAAATACTTTCCAGCAAACATTCATTAATTGATCTACTCTAAGTCGAGGAAATGTCCAACGAAACCACATCATAATAAAAATAAGAAATACGATTTTACTCAACATCCAAAAAATTCCCCAACCATTTGAATCAAAATATCCCGGAATTGGGCTATGCCATCCGCCAAGAAATCCGGCAGCTGCAACTGCGCAAACCACTAACATATTTGCATATTCACTCAGGAAAAAGAATGACCATCTCATACCCGAATATTCGGTGTGAAATCCACCAACCAATTCAGATTCAGCTTCAGGAATATCAAACGGCGTTCTGTTTGTTTCTGCTATAACACTGATGAAATAAATCAAAAATGCAATAAACGCAAATGGATTTGCAAAAATAATCCAATTTCCCATACCACCAGATTGATATTCGATTATACCTTGCATACTTAAGGTGCCTGTAAGCATAATTATAACAATAATTGATAATCCAGCAGGAATCTCATAACTAACAATTTGGGCTGCAGAACGCATCCCACCATATAAAGACCACTTATTATTAGATGACCATCCTGCGATAATTATACCAATTACACCTAATGAGCCCATGGCAAGTATATAAAAAATTCCAATATTGAAATCAGCCACGATTACTGTTTCACCAAAAGGCACTGCAACAATTGCAATAAAAGCGCCTATAAATATTACAAAAGGAGCAAGAATAAATAAAAACTTATCAGCTTTCTCAGGAATAATATCTTCTTTTGTAAGGAGTTTTAATGCATCGGCTACCGTTTGCAACAATCCCCACTTCCCTGCATGGAGACCGACACCTTGTCCCATTGGACCAACTCTATCCTGCATAAATGCCGCGACTTTTCTTTCTACGTAAACCATGACTATAGCGTTAACTGCCATAACTAAAAATAAAGCCACACACGGTATTATAATTGCGACCAATAATAAAATGCTGCTGTCCTCAATCGTTGAAGTCAAACTGCTAAGCCAGGAGAATAATAGATCAACTGTCATCGATCAATTTCTCCTAGTACAATATCAAGACTTCCCAAGATAGAAATAACATCAGACATCATCCAGCCTTCTGATAATTCACCTAACACAGCTAATGCTGTAAATGCAGGAGATCTCATTTTCACCCGAGTTGGAATGGGAGACCCATCACTCTCAATATAAAATCCAAGATCACCACGTGGCGTTTCAGTGCGACTGTAAATAGATCCTTTAGGTGGACGAATCTTTTTTGGAATCGCTTGATGCACATCTCCATCCTTTGGAATTTGCGCCAAAGCTTGACGAAGAATTTTCACACTTTCCTTTACTTCTAACATCCGAACATAATATCTATCCCAACAATCGCCCAAGGATCCTTGACCACCGTCTCCAATACAAACATCGAAATCAAATTTATCATAAATAGAATATGGAGCATTTTTTCTCAAATCCCACTTCACACCCGATGCACGTAGATTAGGACCTGATACACCATAACTAATTGCAACTTCAGGAGGCAATACGCCAATATCAGCCGTTCGTTCAATGAAAATTTTATTGTAAGTGAGTAAATTATTATACTCTTCAATTTGCGGTTCAAAATAATCTAAAAATTGGAAAGCAGTCTCAACAAAACCTTTTGGTAAATCATGACTCACTCCGCCTACCCACATATAATTATATAAGAGCCTAGCACCACAGGTCATTTCAAACATATCGAGAATACGTTCTCTATCTCTTAGCATAAACAAGAAAGGTGTAAATGCACCAATATCTAGTCCATAAACCCCCAAAGCTAACAAATGGCTCGCAATACGTTGAAATTCAGCCATTATCACACGAATATAGTCAACTTTCTCTGGAACTTTTAGCTCCATTAATTCTTCTACTGCAACTACATATCCAAAATTATTTGCCATAGCAGCAAGATAATCACATCTATCGGTATAAGGAATGACCTGATCATAGGTCATATTTTCACAATGTTTTTCAAAACAACGATGCAGATATCCAATTACAGGTGTGATTTCAGATATAATCTCCCCATCAGTTTTTACTTTTAAACGAAGCACTCCGTGAGTACTTGGATGTTGCGGTCCAATATTTAGGACCATTTGTTCGCCGTGTACTACTCCCATCCTTCCTTCACTTTCGGGATTGCAATCCCGTGATAAGTTTCCTGTACTTCATAATCTTTTCTTAGCGGGTAACCTTCCCAATCTTCCGGAAGTAACATTCTTCTGTGATCTCGATGGCCATCAAAAAATATACCAAACATATCATACGTTTCACGTTCAAACCAATCGCCAATACGCCATATTTGTTCAATAGAAGGAATGTGAGCATTATCCCTTGGAACTGCAATTCTAATTTCGATATAATGGTCATGAGTCATAGAATGAAAGTTATACCTTGCTTCAAGTTTTTCATCACCCACATCCATTCCTGTATGACATTGAAGAGAATCAAAATGAAGAGAAGGCTCCGACTTTAACCATTGTGCTATATCAAACCATTGATCCGGTTTCAATTGGATATGAGTATCATTTAACTCAGAATCAAGTGATCCTGGAAATTTTTTATCAATCATGTGGCCAATTTTTTGATTCAAATTGTCAGATGGTTGTTTATCATCAATCGAAACTTCTAAAGTTTTCTTTTCACTCGGGACTATCTTTGTGGCAACCTTAGCTGCTCTTTTAGCTTTAGCTAGAGCAGATTTTGCTTTGGATCGCAGGACACGATCTTCAATGGCATTAATTGAATCCATATCACCGGATAGACCTTTTTCAACGAGTTCGGCAATTAGCTTCTCTTGATCAACGCTCATGCCATTTTCCGTGTTAAGGGTCGTTCTTCTAATATTTTTTCTTGTAATTTCAATAGACCTTCAATTAAGGCTTCAGGTCTAGGCGGACAGCCAGGTACATAAACATCTACAGGAACTACAATGTCCACTCCCTTTAAAACATGATATCCGTGCTGCCAATAAGGACCACCACTGGTAGCACAGGAACCCATTGCAATTACATATTTAGGGTCAGCCATTTGTTCATATAATTTTTTGACTCTTAGAGCCATTTTCATCGTAACGGTGCCTGCAACAATCATCACATCAGCTTGACGAGGAGATGAACGAGGCATCATCCCTAATCTTTCAAGATCATGCCGACTTGCTGCAGCTGACATCATTTCAATGGCGCAACACGCTAATCCAAATTGAAAATACCAAGGTGAAGTAGAACGAGCCCAACTAATCAATTTATCTAGTTTTGCTACAACAACATTGTCTTGAAATTTATTTTCTAATATTCCCATTAGGCATTATCCTTCAATTGAATTTTAGCATAGCGGCCTGAAGCATATTTAACTTTTCGTTTTACCCAATCTAAATCTGACTTTATCCAAACATAAGCTAAGCCTACAATTAAAATTAGAAGAAAAATAGTCATCTCAACCATTGCCAAAAGACCAAGGTCTTTAAAGACGACCGCCCAAGGGAATAGGAAAACGACTTCTACATCAAAGATAAGAAATATAAGGGCAATCACATAAAACCGTATATTGAATTGTAGCCATGCAGATCCTTCTGACACTTCGCCACATTCGTAGGTTTCTAATTTTTCTTTTGTTTTCTTAGATGGAGCAACTAGAGATTGAACAATCAGGGGCACAGCCACCATGATAATTCCTAAAATTACTGCAACAAGAACGGTTCCAAAATCACGATACATAAATATTATTTTAGGGAGGTAGTTAGACATGAAAGTTACTTCGTAGGTATTTGATGTGTCAAACTAAAAGTCACGAAATAATAATAAAAATTGCTTCATAAATGAATTTAAAGTGGTCATTTATAAAATAGGGCATAATTAAGTCCACTTTTTATATCTACAGTAATGTAATTCTCATTTTGTTCTATTATTTATAATTTAATTAATTCAGATTTCAGACTGGTTCACATTCAAATATTCAATTAATTTTTTATATGTCATTTTTCAATTCTATTGTTACTAACGCTCTTCCAATACTACCAAAATGGTTTGCCAAGCCATTTGCTAAACCGTATGTAGCAGGTGAAACTGAAGATGATGCCATTATTCAAATTCGCAATTTAAATGAGAAAGGTTTTCTAACAACTGTAGATATTTTAGGTGAACATATAAATACAAAAGAAGATGCTAGATTGATTACATCACATTATTGCAATTTATATGACCGAATTAACCTAGAAGCACTTACCTGCAATATTTCACTAAAACCTACACATGTAGGGTTATATATTTCTCTTGCTGAAGCCATGGGAAATATCACAACTATTTTAAAAAAAGCAAAAGAGAATAATAACTTTTTGCGTATTGATATGGAAAATTCTCCTTTTACTGACCAGACATTTGAAATTTATAACCACTGTAAAACGATTTACAATCAGGTCGGCGTCGTAATTCAATCTTACTTACATCGAAGCTTGAACGATGTTCAACATTTAGCGAATGAACAATTCAATTCTAGAATTTGCAAAGGGATTTATAAGGAATCAGAAAAAATAGCATACCATGAACCAGAAAAAATAAATGAAAACTTTTTGTCAATTGCCAAATCTATGATATTAAAAAAATCCTTCTCTGCGTATGCGACCCATGACCAAGACCTTATTGATCAATTGCTGAATTGGATTGAAACTGAAAAAATTTCAAAAGACCTCTTTGAATTTCAAGTGCTTTATGGTGTTCCAATGGGAGGACGATTGGAAGCTCTTTTGAATACGGGATATAAAGTTCGAGTCTATGTGCCTTACGGTCCAGATTGGTTTGATTATTCGGTCAGACGCTTGAACGAAAACCCAAAAGTAATATCATACGTGATGAAAAATATTTTTAGAACTAAATGAACCATTACCTAAATAACTTTTACTACCTTATCTCCTTTAAATAAATGCTACTTCATTAAACCCTTAAACACAATATAATAATATGAACGAAACTATTACATATGAAAAAATCTACAATATGAAAACAATTGCAGTGGTGGGTATGTCTCCAAAGCCCGAACGCCCTAGCCATTATGTTGCCATGTATTTGAAAGAAAATGGTTACTCTATAATTCCCGTTAATCCAGGGCATAGAATAATTGCAGGAATGACATCTTATCCAAACCTGGAATCCATCCCTGAAAAAGTGGATGTTGTGAATATTTTCCGACAGTCTGAATACGTAATGCCCATTGTTGAATCCGCCATGGCAATAGATGCCAAAGCCATTTGGATGCAAGACCAAGTAATCAATGAAGAAGCTGCCCAAAAAGCTGAAGATGCCGGACTCATGGTTGTGATGAATAATTGTATGTTGAGACAGCATCGAATAATGAATGAATAATATCATTGAACAAATTATGTATTTAAACATTAATTACAGGAATAGCTGATGAAAACTCTTACTGAACGAGCAAATAAACTCGAAAATGATGGTATTTTTTTGGGTGGTCCTGTTAAGTTTTTCGAAACGGCAGGACGAAAACAGCTAATAACTTTGCTAAGCAAAGGATTAACACCCACTTCCAAAGTTTTGGATATTGGCTGCGGGTGTTTACGAGGTGGTTATTGGCTCATACACTTCCTAGACAAAGGGTGTTATTTTGGTATTGAACCTAATACTGAAATGCTGGATGCCGGGTTAAAGACACTATTGGAGCCTGAACTCTTGAACTTAAAGACACCCAGGTTTAACCCTAATTCAACTTTTGATTTTAGTATCTTTGAAGAAAAATTCGATTTTATTGTAGCCCGATCCATTTGGACACATGCATCTAAGGAACAAATTCAAACCATGTTAGATGAGTTTGTAATATCCGTTAACCCAAATGGAATGTTTATTACTTCTTACATAAAACCTACCTTATTTAAACGCGAATACAATAATTCCAAATGGATTGGAATAAGCCACGAGTCAAACCAACCTGGAATCGCCAGACATAGTTTAAGTTGGATTTGGTCTGAATGCCGAAAACGAAGTTTAAATGTTTCTGAAATTAAGGGGCATGAATATAACTTCGGAAATCAAATGTGGATCAAGATTCAACGTGATTAAATTTTACAATAATAATTGATAGGATCATAAATCTCAAAAAAATTAACCAAAATGGTTTACCATTTATTTAAAAAAAATAAAAAGCCCAAACGCAAATAACAATTAAACCAATTGTCCAAAATTCATTGATAGAAAGTATAAGCAGTTCTTTGATGATCAATTTTATAAATCTTTTTTTTCATAAAAAAATGGACACAAATCATTCTTAAAAAAACGTAATTCTATTTCAAAATAAATGCATAGAAATAATCTTTTTAAAAAATTGAATCTATATTCACCTCAGGATTCAAATGAATTAACAATGTATAATTCATTACTTCAATTTATAGACAAAACTCCAGACTGCTTTAATTCTAAATTAGATACCGGACATATTACTGGATCAGCATGGATTCTTGATTACAAAAAGAATAGTGTGTTATTAACTCATCATAAAAAACTAAACAAATGGCTTCAATTAGGTGGGCATGCTGATGGTGACTCTGATATTCTATCCGTTGCTGAAAGAGAAGCAGAAGAAGAATCTGGCCTTAAATCTATAAAATATTTGTCTTATGACATTTTCGATATTGATGTACATATCATTCCCAGAAACCAGAACACACTTGAACATTCTCATTATGATATTAGATTTTTATTCGAAGCAAATATAAATGAGCCCTTAATTGTGAGCAAAGAATCAATCGATTTATTATGGGTTAGCCTAAATAATGTTTATAAATTAAACTCAAATGAATCAATTTCGAGAATGGTCAATAAATCAAAAACCCTTACATAATACAGATATATTAGCGCAAACTATAGATATTTTATTTCAACTGATTGAAAAAGTTTTTACCCTCATTAATTCATCAGCCACGAAGGTCGCCAAGTTTCACGAAGAAAAAAGATAAAATGTTGACAAAAATAAAATTACAAAGTATGGATACATCATTCATTGTATCTCCTTTGTTATCAGCCTTTTGTGTTTTTTGGGTGCTTGCATCTCCGTCATGCGTCGGAACTGTAAGCCCGTGTTTTTTGCGGGACATTTTGTGGGGAATAATCCAGGTTATTAAATGATAAAAAAAATTATTCTACTAATCATTCCACTGATCTCTTATAGTTTAGATAATGAATCAATAAATTTTCCACCCGACCAAAGCATTGAAGCTAGAATCGATAAATATAGAAAAAAGTCTATAATTATTGTGTGTAAAGATGAAAATGGCACCCCAATTAAATCCGGGTCGATTGCTATCATAGAACAACAAAAACATGATTTTCTATTTGGGTCTAATATATTCAAATTTAATAAATGTAAAACAGAAAATCAAAATATTGCCTATGCCTCCTATTTTTCAGAGATATTCAATTTCGCCACTCTACCCTTCTACTGGTGGGGAGAAACAGAGAATCCAAAACGAATTGATAAACCTTGGCGCGAAGAAGTCATTAAATGGTGTCATTCACAAAGCATAACAATTAAAGGACATCCTTTAGCTTGGAATTGGGAAGATCCAAGTTGGCTACCACAGGAAGCTAATACTGCTTATAAATTACAAATGGATCGAATCGAAAAAATAATTCACCAATATAAAGAAGATATTATAATATGGGATGTCATCAATGAAGCCACAGCCTATGATAGAAAATATCCTTTACTTAATGCGCCTGTTCTTACAGAAGCAATTCATCAAAAAGGACTAAAACAATTTATAATCGATGGATTCACTATTGCTCGAGAATCCAATCCACTTGGTATATATATCATAAATGACTTTAAAACTGGGCGAAAATTCAAAACTAAAGTACTGGACCCTTTAGCAATGAATGGTAAACCTTTATTTGATGTAATTGGAATACAAACTCATATGCATAATGGATATTGGGGAGCAGACCGAGTTTGGACATTATGCGAGAAATTCAGTGAATTTGATACACCAATCCATTTTACTGAAATTTCAATTCTTTCTGGAATAAAATCTGGAAACAAATGGGAATCGACCGTTCAAGGAGAAATAGATCAAGCTAAACAAGTGAAAGAGTTATATTCACTCTTATTTTCGAATCCTAATGTAGAAGCTATTACGTGGTGGGATTTTTCAGATCAAGGAACTTGGAAAAATGCGCCTTCAGGGCTATTAAAAAAAGACATGTCGCCTAAACTTGCTTATTTAACTTTAAAAAAATTAATTAAGACCGATTGGTGGACCCGTGATACTTTGACTTTAAACGAGAGTGGACAAATCAAACTCAACGGATTTTATGGTGAATATAATATTCAAATTCAAAATAATAATAAAATATTGAAAGGGGATTTTGAAATAAAAAAAGGGGAAACAAGTTCCATTAAAATCGAATTAAAATAATCTAATTTGTTAATAAATACTCATCCACCACGTCTACCCCATCCCATTTTTGTCCTTAATGTTTTATAATAATCATAATCTTTAAAATCAATTAAATTAATCTTAAAATCAGTTTTTGTAATTTCAACAATACTTGATGGGTTTAATGATTCTTGGATCTGACCGTCTACAATCAATAAAATAGTTTTATTATTTTCTGGAAAAGTTACTTCAATTATTGAATCAGCAGGGACTACTAAGGGTCTAGATGTTAAAGAATGCGGTGAAATAGGTGTAATGACTAATGAATCTACTGTGGGTGCTAAAATTGGGCCGCCGGCTGACAAAGAATATGCCGTAGAACCCGTTGGTGTTGATACAATTAGCCCATCTGCTTTATAATTACCAACCCAATGTCCATTAACTTTTACCTTAGCTGTGAGCATCCGTCTAGATTCTCCATTGCTTATTACAAAATCATTGAACCCAATGTGATGAAAAATTTCGCCATTATTATTGAATGATGCTTTTACTAATATTCTTTTTTCTAAAATATAATCACCTAGTAATACTTGATTTAATCTAGTAAAAAGATCTTTTTTTGTGGCCTTAGCCAGAAAACCTAAATCACCGAGATGAATTCCAAGAATAGGAGTCTCATGATGCTCCATAGCCCGCGCTAAGGATAAAAATGTCCCATCTCCTCCTAAAACAACCATGAAATCCAACAGTCCTATTTGTTCCTTAGATTCAATTGCAGGATAAGCAGTATGAATACATTTTTCGTGGTTTAATATTCGAGTTGTAAAATGAACTTTTAAATCATTTTTATCCGCCCAAGATAATATTTTCGGATAGGTTTCCCAAAATGAATCCTTTTCAGTATTTCCCCAAATTCCAAATGATTTCGGTAATTTCATTCAGAGTCCTTTAAAATAAAACTACCATCATTATTTTTAATTAATGATTGAACTTTTTGTTCTGCTTCCTTCAATTGATTTTGGCAAGAATTAATGAGTCCCATACCTTCTTCAAACCATTCCAAACTCTGCTCCAAAGTTGCTTCCCCAGATTCCATTTGATTTACGAGAGATTCCAATCGGTCAAGTGAAAACTCAAATGAAGGATTTTTTTCTTTTTTTGTCATAATAAATAAACCATGTTTTATGGAGTTGAATGATTAGATATTTTTTGTGCATCTAAGGATCCGTGCCCCGTTTTCAAAGTGAACGTTTCGTCAATTTTTATATCTGAAGAATTCCGTATTATCTCGCCCAATTGATTATATGCAATCGAATACCCTCTATCCATAACTTGTTTGGGACCTAAATTTATTAATTGTTTTTCACCGGCAATTACTTTTCCGTTTAAATGGGAGAAAGATAATGAAATTCCATTTAGTATTCTTTGGTGGTACTGCTTTAATTTTTCAATTTGCCTTTGAATTTTCTTATGGGGTTGTTGAAGATTAATTCGATTTTCTAAATAATCAATTCGCACCCATATCTGTTCTATTTTCCCTAAAAGATTTCGAATTAAATTCTGCTCTAGATTTGAGAATTGAGAATGAATTATTTCAGATGGAATACAGGCTATTTCAGCTGCTGCGGATGGGGTAGGCGCCCTAAAATCTGCAACAAAATCTGCAATTGTAAAATCTGTTTCATGACCTACCGCAGATACAATTGGAATGGTTGATTCAAAATAGGAACGTGCAACCATTTCTTCATTGAATGCCCAAAGATCTTCAATAGAACCGCCACCACGACCAACAATAATAATATCAACGTTTTTAAACTCATTGAATTCTATAATAGCCTTGGAAATGTCTAATGCTGAACCATTTCCTTGAACTTTTGCTGATCTAACAATTACATTTACATGAGGTGCTCGTCTTTCCAATACATTTAGGATATCTCTTAAAGCAGCACCTGAGCTCGAAGTAACAACTCCAATTGTCGATGGAAATTTGGGTATAGTTTTTTTATGCTCGGAATCGAATAACCCTTCCGATGCTAAAGATAATTTTAATGCTTCAAATGCTTTAAATAAATCTCCCAACCCTGCAGGTTCCATTTTTGAAACCTTAAATTGGACTTGTCCTCTTTGTTCATAAATAGTAACTGAACCATAAACACGAACTTCCATCCCTTCATTGGGCATAAATTTTAAAAATTGATTGGCACCACGAAACATGACACAACGCATTTCACCTCGCCCATCTTTTAGAGTAAAATACATATGTCCTGATGATGGATGATGATGAAAATTGGAGATTTCTCCCGTCACCCAAATATCAGAAAGTGAATTCTCCAATAAATGACGTATCTGAGTATTCAATTCAGATACAGTATATTGACTCCGAAGTTCAGACATAGGTCAGATTATTGGCATGATTAAGACATTTAATAACCTAGGCCAGCTAATTGGTAACTGGCCTAAGTTAGATTATTTCTTTTTCTTATGGCGATTAGCACGCAAACGTTTTTTACGTTTATGCGTATTCATCTTCTTCTTTTTTCTTTTTTTACCGCTTGGCATTTTTTTTCCGTTTATTTATTAATGAGTTCATTCACGCGAGATCGCATCAACTTACTCGGTTTAAAAGTTGGTACATATCGTTCAGGAAGATACACTGCTTCTCCTGTTCCTGGATTTCGTGCTTTTTTTGGCATGCGATATTTTATTCCAAAGCTGCCAAACCCCCGAAGCTCCACACGATCATTATTGGCAAGAGATTCAATAATTGTCCCCATTATCCCATTCATGACGGTTTCCGTTTCGACTTTTGTTAAACCGGTCGCTTCCGATACGATATTTACAATTTCTTGTTTAGTCATTATCTTTCTCCTGGCTCTTTTTCACCTAATCAGTATTTAACTTTCTTTAACCCAGATAATTAGTTTTTGTCCTGGATAAATAATATGAGAACCATATTTCATATTATTCCAGCGACGAATTTTATTTGCGAGGGTTCCAAAATCTTCTGCAATCTGACCCAATGTGTCACCACGTTTTACTTTATAATTTCGTTTTGTATGCCCAGATGGCCCACCATTATTTCCAGTCCCCCAAACATGTCCACCTTTTAATGGTACTTTCAACTTTTGACCTACTCGAACTTTATTTCTATTTCGAATTTTATTGACGCTTGCGAGATCATGAATCGATACACTATATTTCTTAGAGATAGTCCATAAACTTTCACCGTATCGAACTCGATGTGTTACAAATTGTGGTGAGAACCGTTCGTTTTCAGGAATTACATTCCAAGCTGATAAAAATTGTGCTTTATGACCTACAGGTAATTTTAAAGAATAAGGCCCTTCTGATGGTGTTGCCGATTGGCGTAATTCAGGATTATACTCTCGAATAACCTTTCCTTTGATTCCAGCAACTCTCGCTAAAACAGCTAAGTCTGCACTCTCTTCTAAAACAACTTCATCATATTGAAAGGGCTTTACTATAGGAATTTTGAAACCATAAGCTTCAGGGGATTTTGCAATAATGGCAGCAGATAAAAAGTATGGTATATAATTTCGTGTTTCCCTAGGTAAAGATTTAAGTTGCCAAAAATCATAAGTTTGATGAAGTTTTGATGCACGTAAGACACGACCTTCACCACAATTATAAGCAGCAAGCGCTAAATACCAGTTATCAAATAAATGATATAAATCTTTTAAATATTTACTTGCAGCGTGTGTGGCTTTCACCGGATCACGCCTTTCGTCTCGATACCAATCCCGAGAGAGACCATACTGTTTACCTGTTGCATAAACAAATTGCCACATTCCCGATGCATTAGCTTTACTATAAGCTTTTGGATTAAGCCCTGATTCAATCATTGCAAGATAAATAAATTCTTCCGGTAATTCATGTTCTGCTAAAATGGGAAGAATCAAATCTTTATAATAAACATAACGTTTCAACCAGATTTCAAATTGTTTACGGCCTTTGGTTTGAAAATAATTTATAAATTGATCAACTTGTTTGTTTCGTACCAATGGAATATGTCCATCACGATCATCAACAACAATAAACTTGGTATCTCCCATTTCAATTTCATATGCTTCAGTAATATCAGCTCTAATTTTTTCTGCCATAACTAGTGTGCCAGAATCCTGAACAGAAATCAATTTATGGGTATAGAAATCTGTGAATGTGCTATTAAACCTTTCAAATTCTTCTTGGTCTTCTAAATTCATTTCACCAATTTGATCTGCTTCCATCATCAATTCGAAAATTCGGCTCAAAAGGAAAGTTACTTCAAGTGTATCACCATGAAAATCAGAAATAATGGCTTCTGACATGAGGCTTTTTGCGTCACTCAATATACCAGGTAAACGATTTCGAGATTCATCAATGTTCGCAGAACTATCACTAACAATAGCAAAAGCATTCACAGCATCGCTTGGAAGCGATCCTGCTTGAGACGCGGAATGAAATCCGGCCAAGAATATAACTGTTAAAATTGCGGTAAAGGTTTTAATCAAAGGGATTTAGACGAAATATCTATTGGAAGTTAGACTCAAGATAACCTTGATTCCAAGCTCTTCTATTTTCAATTTTAATTCTTTTATTATTAATAGTGAAACTGGACAAATTTAATATTCTATTTAGTCTAATCATAAATCCTATATTATTGATTATTATGGATAATAACATCACAGCGCCCTTTTAACTTTACAAACTGAACAATGCCAACCTGAGCAATAGTGCTTTTTTAATTGTAGAATACCTTGAGCAATTGGATAAGATTTCATTTGGTCTTTTGTAAGTTTACCACCAAACACTCTATTCACTTCGCCATAAATACCCGGAAGTTTTAAGCCAAACCATTTTTCAATATATATATCAAAACATTTAGGTGAATAGCCGGCTTGAAATGGATAATATACGTTCCCACACCATTCAACCCAAGATACTTGGCCAAACCTATATCGCTTAAATATATTGAAAATTTTATTTAACGGTATTTGATTTGATTCATTATTGAATAAATCATAGGTCAATTTCGCAATCCCATCCATAATAAACTGCGGATGTCTAGATGGCATTATACCAGCTTTATGCCATTTGAATTTTTTAGAACAATCCATAAACCTGGTTATCCAATTTTGCTTTACATTCTCTTTTTTCAATTTTGAGTATAAAGACGTACCCATTTCTCGATAAAGGTTTCGATTTTCACCTGATCCAAAATTGACTAAGGTTTCAATAAAGTATATTTTTTTTCTTTCTTCATTATTTCCATGAAATAAATTCACTTTTTCATTCCATCGATAAATTCCCATCTCAATTAATACATTGAGTTGGATGTTTGAAAATAATTGATTTGGAATAGCACAGATTTGATTTTCTTTTTCTTGATTTAAATCAAGCAGAACAGTTGGAATCTTTAACACAGGGGATTTAGCAAAGGTTCCAACTCCATGTAAAATAACATTATTATAACGTGAATTTGCACCATGATTGTGTGTAATCCATGATGACTCATGAACATGAAGCTCTACATCACCCTTCTTCGCTTCTCCATTAATCCAAATTAAAGCATTTAAAAAATCAGGTCCTTCATTATTATTTCGTCTCCCTGGAGAATAAATTATTAAAAAATCTCCACTCCTATCTTTAATGACAGTTCCGGGCTTTAAGTTTTCCCAATATTTGATAAAGCTTAATTCTAATAATTGATTCGGCTCACTAATCTTGAAATTACTGATGGAAAATTGTGGTTGTTTTAGAATCATCTTAATTATCAATTAAATATTGTACTTCTTTTTGAACATGATTAGCTATGCCTCGTTTTGATTCGTAATCATTATGATCATTAATTATTGGTTTTCCTATCCTGAGCTCAATTGAATGATTTCTTAGGGTCAAAGAATTCTTATCTACCATCGCAAATGTATTAATAAATGCGATGGGAACGATTGGTATATTCGCTTCAATTCCCAAGAGCAATCCACCACGCTTGAATTGATTCAATAACCCATTTTTTGTTCGAGTCCCTTCTGGAAATAGCAATACAGATCGGGGCATATTTATGAGAGATTCTTTTGCCATTTTTAATGATTCTATTGATTGGCTTTTTCTATTACGATCTACAAATATATGGCCTGCAGCTCGCATAACCCATCCTAAAACTGGAATACTTCGTAATTCTATTTTCGCAATAGATACAATCCAAAATGGTAATCCTGCAAATGCCAAGAGGATATCAATTTCTGAAGCATGATTTCCTGCAAAAATGTAGGATTTATTACTTTCAAGGTGGTGGAGTCCCCTGACAGAATAATTAATTCCGCTAAAAAAAAGAATTAATCTTGCCCATAAATGAGCACAATATCCTAAGGCTCTCCCTCTCCGAAATTCAAAGAATGAGATTATAAATCCTATTAAACCCAAAATGGTTGTTAACATTATTGTTAATATTAATACCCAAATATATCTCAACTAACGAATCTCACTTATACCAAGAAAATTAGCAACTTCATCTGGAAATTGAATAGTTCCATCCTCTTGTTGATAAGTTTCCAATAAGGCGACCATTAGACGAGGTGTTGCTACTCCAGACCCATTTAAGGTATGAAGGTAACCAACTTTTTTATCATCTGTTTTTCTGTATCTAATATTCCCTCGTCTTGCTTGAAATGATTCAAAGTTGCTACAGGATGATACTTCAAGCCAATTATTTTCTCCTGGAGCCCATATTTCAATATCATAGCATTTTGCAGCAGCAAAGCTCATATCTCCAGTACAAAGTTCTATGACTCGATAATGTAATCCAAGTTGTTGAAGAATAGTTTCTGCTTGAAGTGTCAAAGATTCCAATTCATCATAAGATGTTTCTGGTGTTGTAAACTTTACCAACTCGACTTTATTGAATTGGTGAACCCGCAGTAACCCTCTTGTATCCTTCCCATAGGATCCTGACTCACGTCGAAAACAGGGAGTATACGCAACATAATAAACGGGTAACTCCGATTCGTCCAAGACTTCATCCCGATGAACATTTGTAACAGGAACTTCTGCGGTAGGCGCTAAATATAGATTATCTATTTCCGTATGATACATATCTTCTGAAAATTTCGGTAATTGTCCCGTTGTTAGCATTGATTCTTTTCGCATTAATACTGGAGGAGCTAATTCTTTAAATCCAAATTGAGAGACATGATGGTCGAGCATAGAATTAATAAGAGCCCGCTCAAGTTTAGCTCCATTTCCTGTATAAAGTGGAAACCCACTTCCGGATATTTTTGCACCTCGTTTTAAATCTAAGAGCGATAGATTATCTGTAATATCTAAATGTGTTTTTGGTGTAAATGAAAAACTCGGTTTTTCTCCCCAATATCTTACTTCTACATTATCCATTTCATTCTTACCCTGAGGAACACTATCATGAGGTAGATTGGGTATTTGGTACAAGAGCGTGGTTAACTTTTCTTCAACAATTTGTAACTGATTTTCGACTGTCTTTAAATGGTCACCCAACTCTCTCATTTCTGAAATAGCGTTTGATGCGTCATCTCCTGCTTTTTTTGCAATCCCAATGGATTCAGATGCTGAGTTTCGTTTTGCCCTTAATTCATTGATTATGGTTTGATGTTGTCGAGATTTATTATCTAAGTCTAGAATTATGTCAACATCAATTGGATCATTTTTTAATGAAAGTTTTAATTTGAAGAGTTCCGGGGTTTTTCGAAGGTTTTTAAGAGATATCATATTTTTTTACTTTATTAGTTAGGGTTAATTTATTTTTAATTTATTTATTTTGCTACAATAATGAATATAGTTTTTTTAAAAGGGCTTATGCCCGGGCTATTTTTTCATTGGAATTTCTAAAGTTAATTTATAATTTTACAGGTACATGTAAGGATTTTTATCGATACAAACTGTGCCCAGTTTACCAAATAATAGGCAACTAAAAAAATAAAACCTTCGTCTGGACGATAGTAGATCCTTATTCCATGTCGATTTCTCGACGATAAACACCAAAATAAAATGAAAATAATAATATCTCTATGGGGACTTTTTGCCCTCATTTCAGCACAGACCTTAGACATCAATGCTCTTCGAGGCGCACAAATGAATTCTCCTATGTTGGGTTTAGGAAATTCAACTGTCACTCGGGAAACTCAAACCTTAAATATCCACTTAATGGATAGGCCCGTAAATAAATCCAAATATATTGTTGGCCCGGGCGATCAATTTCAAGTGAATATTATTTCAAGTTCTGAAGTTTCTACTTTGAGCCTTGTGGTATCACCTACAGGAGAAATTCTAGTACCATCCGCTGGCGTTGTTGAAGTATACGGATTAACCTTATTGGAATCTATCACAGCTATTAAAACCGCAATCCAGATTTGGAATAAAAATGCGAAAATTCATATTACACTTTCACAAATTAGGGAATTTAAAATAAAAGTAATTGGGCATCTACAAAAGCCCGGGCTTTATTCTGCTACCCCTGTATCAAGAGTTTCAGATCTATTTGAAATTGTTATGGAAGAAGAATTCCAATCTCAACAATTAGAGACACCTGAAGCAAGTGATGTTGATCAAGGTTTTAACACAGAAAAATTAACCTACCCTGAATTATCAAGACGAAATATTTTAATTCTAAGGCACCAAGATACAATTCAAGTTGATTTAGCAAAATTCGGAGCAACAGGAGAAGATCAATACAACCCATTTATTCATCAAGAAGATATTCTACTCATTCCGTTGAAGCAGGATTTTTCATCTATTTACGGTGGAGTCAAAATTCCAGGCCAATATGAATATGTCCCAAATGAATCATTAGCGGATTTAATACAATTATCTGGCGGGTTACGTCCTGATGTTGACCCAAATAAAATTGAAATTACAAGATTTAATACTCCAACCGATAAATTCACTTTCTTAACGACAATTGATGAATCCCCAACAATTATGATCGAACCTGAAGATCATATTATGATTCGGTACGAACAAGATTTCAAACGTCAAGACATTGTATATATAACAGGGGAAATTCATTTTCCTGGGGTATACACAATTGATCAGACATCTACTTTAGGGCAAATTCTTAAAAAAGCTGGTGGATACACACGTAAAGCTGAACCTTCAAAATTGATGATAAATAATTTTTCAATTAACAAATTATCAGATCGAGAAGAAAAAAGGATTTTACTAATTCCTGAAGAGAACAGAGCTTTTTCAGAAAGAGCTTACATTAAAGCCAGAGCACTAACAACTAAAGGTACAATCGAATCGAACTCACTTGAACAAACCAAATCTCTTATGGAGTTTCAACTTGTAAATAATGATGAAATTTATGTGCCTGAAAATTTTAATTATATTGAAGTTCTAGGAGGTGTTTTCAAACCTGGAAGGTATCCTTTCTCACATGAAAAATCTTATCAGGATTATATTATGCTTGCAGGAGGAAAAACAAAAAATGCTACGCGGAACATTTTTATAATAAAAGCAGGAACAGGACAACGATTATCTGCAAAAAACAATGTAGAAATTGAAAATGGTGATACCATTTTTATCTCAGATAAAATTGAATTTAATAAATGGATTATATTGAAGGATGTATTATCCACACTAGGTCAAGTTGCCACTCTGATTCTTGTTCTTCAAAATGTAATAGGGAATTAATATGGAATTAACACAACACGAACAAAAAATATTAGATATTATTAATAGCAATCCTGAAATATTGGACGATCCTGTTCAGCGTTCTATAATTGCTCAACGCCACGGACTAACAGAAAAAACATTGCGTAATCGTATTGCTGAGTTCAAAAAATACGGGTTGATTCATTCAAATAATCAAGTTATCCCGACTAATGGAGATATTGATATTGTTCAAATATTTCAATTAATATGGCAAAAAAAATTAACTGTTATTTCATATTCTTTTGTATTTGGTATGCTTGCCATTATTTATCTTTTGGTAAAAACACCCTTATTCACTTCAACTATCACAATGTACCCAGCAGGTGATTTATCCCAAACAAAGTCTGTTATGGGAACCAATCTCTCTACAATAGCAGAATCTTTTGGACTAGCAGGTTTATCTTCAGCCCCCAATTATAATATACCGGATATTGTTAGTAGTGCACGGTTAAAAAATGTTATTGCTCTAAATAAATGGAGTATTGAAAACAGGAAATCAGATAAAACTCTTATTTCTTATTGGGAAATGGATCAAGAATCATTCAGTGTATTAGGATTTATTAAATCCTTCTTCCCTAAAGGCTACCAATCCGCATCAAAAGAAGATAAATATCTAGATAGAGCTATCAAAGAATTAGAAGATAGAATATTTGTATCCGAAACAGGTTCAGGACTCATTACCATTGATGTTGACATGGAAGAACCAAAACTCGCAGCTGATATTGCAAATTTCATATCAGAATTTGTCACAAAATTTGTATCAAAAGTACAAAAAGCAAATGCCTTTAAGAATCGAGTATTTATTGAAAATCAATTGACAAGCTCTTCGGAAATTTTAAATAAATCTGAAGAAAATCTTGTTAAGTTTAAAAATAAAAACCCTATTAATTTGGACACTCCCGAAATAGCCATGACCCGAACAAGGCTTCACAGAGAAATTGAAGAAAATCAAACTGTATATCTGACTCTTAGGCAACAATTCGAAATTGCACGAATCGATGAGCAACAAGAAGAAATTTTAATTAATATATTAGATGAAGCTATACCTGCAGTAAGAGTATCTAAACCAAAAAAAATAATTATACTATTACTTGCTGGTTTTTTAGGTATCGCAATTTCGATTCCTGTCATTTTATATAAAGATTACCCAACAATTTGAGACTACCTCGCTATAGTTGGAAGCATCCGTTTAGTCACGCAGGGATAAATTATCTTATAGGCGTCGGTGGCACAATGATTTTTATTATTGGCGGAAAAGGATTAAGCTATTTATTTCAAATAACTATGACCTATCAATATGGTGCTTCTGTGGCGGGCATATTTACTCTTTGGTTTTTGAGTATAAATATAATGTCATTTTTATCACGGTGGGGATTAGATGTTTTATCTGTTCAACTTATTCCGAAATACCAAGGACAGCCAGGAAAACAATGGTATACTATAAAATCAATTTTAGTATTATCTAGTATAACATCACTGTTATTTTCTGGGTTTTGGTTTCTTATACATCCTTGGGTAGCGAAAACCATTTTTAACAATGCATCTCTAGCCACTCCATTCTTCTATAGTATTTTTATTTTATTTCCATTCAATTTTTTATTTTTATTTGGCGGAGTACTTCGTGGCTTTAAACAATTCTATTCTTTTGCTTTTGTTCAACACTTTTTTCTACATCTCGTCGCTTTGATTGCTTTATTTGTCGGTAATAATTATTTAAATCAATCCATTAATTTACAATTTCCAATTTATGCTTTTTCCATTGGAATAGTTGGAAGCACATTAGCAGGAATTATTCTTGTCTATAAACAATATCCTAATGGAATAATTATAGAAAAGACTGATGACAAAATATTAAAAGCAGGTACGCCATTCGCTTTATCAAATTTATCATATTTTTTATTAAGTTGGATGGATGCACTTTTAATTGGAATTTTTCTAAATAACGAATCAGTAGGGATTTTTAATTTAATTTTAAGAATCGCTATGATAATTAGTCTCCCTATCCTGGGGATAAATAGTGTTTCTGGGCCAAAAATTTCTAGTGCTTTCTTTTCTCGTTCTGCATCAAAGTTAAAGAAGAATATTCTTGTCACTGTAGCCGTTGGTTTTTCCACTGCCCTTCCCTTGAGTTTGATTATTATATTATTTCGTGAAAAAATATTAACCTTATTTGGGCCAGAATTTGGTATGGCAAGTCTTCCTCTTTTGATTTTAGCTATTTCTCAATTTTTTCATTCTTCTACTGGGTCTGCTGGTTTATCGCTACAAATGATGAACCGAGCTAGAGATTTTCAAAATATATTAATCGGTGCTGTTTTATTAAAATTATGTCTTGGTACATTTCTAATTCCAAATTTCGGTTTAACTGGTGCGGCTATCAATGTTATGATCGTAACACTTTTTTGGAAAAGTACAACTTGGCTAATTCTAATTAAGAGGTTTAAAACATTTAGATTATCAATAAATGGTGGATTAAATGTCTAATGTAAATTGGCCCAACTTTTTAATTGTCGGCGCAGCAAAAGCGGGTACAACCGCTTTGTACCATCAATTAACTCAACATTCTGAAGTTTTTATGAGCGAGCAAAAAGAAATGAATTTTTTTGCATTAAAAGACCAAACTCTTGATTTTAAAGGACCAGGGGACATGGACGGTATCCATCGCACATCAATCACAAATCAATCTATATATATATCATTTTTTTCTAATCTTAAGAATAAAAAAGCAATTGGAGAAGTATCACCTTTATATCTCTATTCACCTATTGCACCGGAATTAATTAATTCTTTAATTCCTAATTCTAAAATTATCATTATATTAAGAAATCCTGTGGATCGTGCATTTTCAGCTTTTTCTCATTTACGACGAGATCATCGTGAAAAGATAGATGATTTTGAAAAAGCATTCGACCAAAATGATACTAGAAAAGAATTAAATTGGGCTGAAATTTGGCATTATAAATCAATGGGACTATATTTCGATCAAGTTCAACGATATTTACAATATTTTCCTAAAAATCAAATGCTATTTATCATATATGACGATTTCGTAAATACCCCGCAGAAAGTCCTTGAAAAATTATGTACATTCCTCTCAATTAATTCAAATTTCAAATTTGATACAGAGTCTAAATATAATAAATCAGGTACACCTCGATTTCAATCTTTTCATCAAATGTTAATTCGTCCTCATTTGTTTAAAAAAATACTAAAAAACTTTTTACCCAAATTTATTAGAACTCATATTCGAGAATCACTTTTAAACTTAAATCTAAAAAAAAACAAATCTCTTACTTCAGCTCAATTTGATTCAATTTATCCTGCTTTCAAAGATGATATTGAAAAACTAGAACGATTGTTAAACCTGGATCTATCACAATGGAAGAGTTTTGAATAAATCAATACCTACATTTAGAGATTTTTGGAATAAAAATTATGCCGTGAGTTGTTTTCCTCCCACATGGTATATCTTTCAACGATTAGGAGCAATCCTGGCTTTTACAGGATTCCGTTTTGGAATTTCGCCCAATGGAATGACCGCCTTAGGAGGTGTATTAGGATTCATTACTATTTGGTTATTTGGCACTTTACCAAATGATAATATATCGTCAATACAATTAGCAATCATGTTTGCTATAGTTTATTCATTTGATTGTTCAGATGGTCAATTAGCTCGTGCCACTGGAAAAACTTCCGACTGGGGAAAATGGTTTGACTTAACAATCGATTTATTACTTATTATTCTTTTTCCATTAGGTATTGTATTTTTTCTCCATGGTATTTTTTCCGTTCTTCAACTGAGTGGACTTATACTAATCTTAACTTTTGGACGTGCTTTAGCATTGTTAACATCAGCCATTAAACGTACAGATGGAGAGAACCATACCCCTAGCAATTCTATTCTTAAAAAGGTATTTCAATCCATAGTAGATACACCTACTTTTTATGTGATTCTTTGTTTATTTCGAGTCCAACCCGATTGGTTATTTTACACTAGCATGGCGTATGGATTATTATTTGTATTTGTTGGTATTTATTTTTCTAAATCATTCATCAAATGAAAAAAATAAATAACTCTATTTCAAAATTAGCCTTGTTACGGTCTCTAGTTATTCTATCTCTTTTTGGAATGCCTGGAATAGTACAATTTGATACATCAGGTATTACACATACCTATGGAATCTTCAATCTTCAATCTTTTTCTAGAATGACTGTTTATATTGCCATAGGAATCATAGTATTCCTCTTTTTTGTTGGAATTAAAAAATTAAAAATCAATAAAAACAATTTTTCTTACTTTTCTTTTCCTATTCTCTATTATTCTATTGCTCTAATTATTTCAATCCCCATGTTGAAAGGAACGGAATTTCTATTATCAAGCTATTTTATATTTGAATGGCTGACGTTTTTAATTTTATTCTATCTCTATGTTATGGAACACCCCAATTTTTCAATTTCAATAGTGATTAAAGATATCATTTTAGTGATTTGGTTAAAAATAAGTACTCTTTTATTAATCATTCCTATTTTACCCACTTTGGGAATATTCTTTGATCCCGTACTTGGAGTAATGCGCCTAGGCGGTTATTTCATTGGGCCAAACGTTTTGGCTACCTTGGCAGCCTTACTAGCATCATACTATTATTTCTTTTATGATGGTCCATCCTATAAAAAATATAGTATTTTTATTTTTGCAGTTTTAATAATTATTGCAACCAATTCAAGAGGAGCACTTCTAAGCTTTATTGTGGCATTTTCTTTTTCTCTTATTGGGTCAAAAAAAGGATTAAATCATCTCATCCTATTTTATTTTGGTGGGGTTGTAATATCCGTCATATTAACCTATGCAGATTATCTTATGCGAGGTTTAGATATATCAAATTTAATCACATTGTCAGAACGCGTCCCTCTTTGGGGTAAATATGCTCTTGAATTTCCTCGGAGTCCTATTATTGGATTTGGCTATATTTCAGGTGTGAAAAACTTAAGTCTTATTATTCCAAAAATACATTGGATTGCTCCCCATGCTCATAACGATTTTATTCAATCTTTTATGTCTGGTGGAGTAATAATGGGACTATTTACGATTGGAGTTTATTGGTCATTATTTAGAAAATGTTACCAATCTTTTTTACCAACTAATTTAAATCTCCTTATGAAAAACTGGTTTATTATTTTATTTGGATACGCCATGCTAACCCCCATCATTAATTGGAAACTTTTTGCTGTTTCAGGTATATTTTGGATGTTATTTATCTCATTAAAAATTGAATATGAAAATATTATTTGTACATAATTATTATAAATTTTCTGGTGGAGAAGATCAGGTATTTATTGCTGAAATGAATCTAATGAAAACACATGGTCACGAAGTGTATTCATATTCAGTAAATAATGATAAAATCAATTCAGTTTTTGCTAAAATACACACCGCTGTTAACTTAGCATATTCCACTAAGAGCAAAAACGAATTTTCCAAAATATTAAATGAATTCAATCCAGATATAGTGCATTGTCATAACTTTTTTCCACGCCTAACACCATCAATATTCGATGCCTGTATAGAAGCAAAAATCCCTTCAGTTTTAACACTCCATAATTATCGATTGGTTTGCCCAAGTGTATATTTAATGAAAAATAATAAACCATGGGAATTATCAATTCATAAAAATCCATATTACACCATTCCTTTTAAAGTTTATAAAAATTCTTATTTTGGCACAGCAACAATAGCCTATATGATTAATTATCATAAAAGAAAGAATACTTGGGGGAAAAAAATAGATAAAATTATTAGTTTGACTATGTTTGGAAAAAATAAATTTATTGAAGCTGGATTTTCACCTAATAACATGGTAACAAAACCAAATTTTATTTCAGATCCATATAATAAACATTATCATCGCGAAAAATTCGCTTTATTTATTGGCCGGATATCATCTGAAAAAGGGATAAATTTTCTTTTAGATGCATGGGAGAATATTGATTTTTCTCTCAAAATTGTAGGCGATGGTCCTTTGTTGGAAAAACTATCCAAAACTAATAAAAATATTCATTTCTTAGGCAAAATCCCAAATGAATCAGTCAAGGTGCTTCTACAACAAGCTCAGTTTTTAGTCTTTCCGTCCCAATGGTATGAAGGGTTCCCTATGGTATTAGTAGAAGCATTAGCTTGCGGAACACCAGCACTCGTCACAAAGATTGGGTCTATGAAAGAAATTATAAAAGATGAAGTCCATGGTTTACATTTTGAATTAGGAAATAAAAAACAATTTATTGAAAAATCAACCCGATTGATTCAAAATAAAACTTTCTGTGAAACTATGGGTAAAAATGGACGAAAAGAGTATTTGGAAAAATATACTCCTGAAGTCAATTACAAATTGCTTAATTCAATTTACCAAGATGCAATTTCAAATTACACCAAACATACATTTTCTTAGTGAATGAAAATGATAAATATCTTAATAAACAATTATAAATGAAAACTATCGTTAAATATCAATTATTTGGAGTGGATTATTCAATCGTTGATTATAATCTCGCATCGGATATTATCATTAATAATGCCGTAAAAAACAATAGTTTTGGCGTTTCTGCACTTGCAACTCATGGGTTAATTACAAGTGTGGAAAACCAAAGTTTTAATAAACAATTAAAATCAATAGATTTAATTGTTCCTGATGGACAGCCAATTCGATGGGCACTCAACAGTTTGTATAATACAAACCTAATAGACCGAGTTTATGGGCCTACCTTAACATTGTTTGTATTAGAAAAGGCAGAAAAACTAAATTTGAATGTTTTTCTATTTGGCAGCACAAAGAATACATTAGAAAAATTTAAAAAATTTATTCAACTTAATTACCCCGGAATTTATATTTCAGGGGTGCATGTAGATCGATTTCGAGAAGCAACGTCAAATGAAGATATAAAAGATATAAAAAAAATTAATGAATCTAATGCGCATATCGTATTAGTTGGTCGAGGGTGCCCACGCCAAGAGAAATGGGTTTCTGATCATTTAGGTAAGATTAATAGTGTTATGATGGCGGTTGGAGCTGCTTTCGACTTTCATGCAGGGACTGTAAAACAAGCACCAGCTTGGATGCAAAATAATGGCTTAGAATGGTTATTTAGGTTAATTCAAGAACCGAAACGTTTATGGAAAAGATATTTTTATACAAACTCATATTTTATTTATCTTTTTATTAAACAAAAAATATTTAAAAAATAATGAAGGAATCAAATGAATAAGATTGTTGTCAGTGGATCAAATGGACTGATTGGCGGAGAAGTTGTAAGCTATTTTTCAGAAAGAGGAATGGCAGTTTTTGGTATCGATAATAATATGAGAGCTGATTTTTTTGGCCCCGCAGGAGATACAACTTGGAATAAAAATAGATTACAAAAAATGCATGAAAATTATATACCCAATAAAATTGATATAAGAGACCGTGAAGCCATTATAAAATTTATAAGTAAGTTAAAACCAGATGCAGTCATACATACAGCTGCACAACCTAGTCATGATTTGGCTGCAACGCGCCCATTTGATGATTTCGATGTAAATTGTGTTGGAACTATGAACTTATTAGAATCGACAAGGCAATGTTCTACATCAATCCCTTTTGTGCATATGTCAACGAATAAAGTTTATGGAGATGCACCAAATAATTTATCATTAGTTGAAAATAAAACGCGGTGGGATTATTCAGATGAAAAATATTATAATGGAATTAACGAACAATTTTCAATTGACCATTCAACCCATTCAATATTTGGAGCATCAAAAGTTGGTGCTGATATTATGGTTCAAGAATATGGAAAATATTTTGGAATGCCTACATGCAGTTTAAGAGGAGGATGTCTAACTGGGCCAACCCATGGTGGTGTAGAATTACATGGATTTCTAAGCTACCTAATTAAATGTAATATAATTAATAAGAAATACATTATTTTTGGGTATAAAGGAAAACAAGTTAGAGATAATATTCATTCATATGATGTGGCTAATTTTATTCATGAATACATTATGAACCCAAAACCCGGTGAAGTTTATAACCTCGGTGGTGGAAGAGGTAATTCTATTTCAATATTAGAAGCATTTGAAATGATTGAAAATATTTCAGGTCAGAAAATGCAATATGAATATAATGATGAAAATAGAGTCGGAGATCATATTTGCTATATCTCTGATTTAAGAAAAATGAAATCTCATTACCCTAATTGGGGTATAACTAAAGATTTAAAACAAATATTTCAGGAAGTTTATCAAGGATGGATGGAAAGATTAAAAACCGAAACTGAATAAAACAAATTTAATAAACATTAACAATACACCTTAAGAGATTATAAATACAATGAAACAAAAAATATTAATTACTGGAGGAGCTGGGTTTATCGGCTCTCACCTATGTGAAAGACTATTAACAGAAGGACATAATGTTCTTTGTGTTGATAATTATTTCACAGGCTCAAAATCTAACATTGCACATTTATTGGATAACTATCAATTTGAAGTTATGCGTCACGATGTAACTTTTCCTCTTTATGTAGAAGTCAACCAAATATTCAATATGGCTTGCCCTGCTTCCCCCATTCATTATCAATACGATCCAGTTCAAACTACTAAGACTAGTGTTCATGGGGCTATCAATATGCTTGGTCTGGCAAAACGAGTTAACGCTCGAATTTTCCAAGCATCTACCAGTGAAGTATATGGCGACCCTACGCAACATCCACAAAAAGAAGCTTATTGGGGAAATGTCAATCCAATTGGACCACGTAGTTGCTATGATGAAGGAAAACGTTGCGCTGAAACTTTATTCTTCGATTATTTTCGTCAGCATGATTTAGATATAAAAGTTGGTCGCATATTTAATACTTATGGTCCAAGAATGCGTCCAGATGACGGACGAGTTATTTCTAATTTTATTGTTCAAGCTTTGACTGGAAAAGATATTACCGTTTATGGGAAAGGAGATCAAACTCGATCATTTTGCTACGTTGATGATTTAGTAGAAGGTATTTTAAAATTCATGGCAACAGAAAAAGGTTTTACTGGACCTATGAATCTTGGTAATCCTATTGAGTACTCAATATTAGAAATTGCCGAAATAATCATTGACCAGGTGGGAAGTGAATCTAAAATTATATTTGAATCACTACCAGAAGACGATCCAAAACAAAGACAACCTGATATTTCAAATGCAAAATCTAATCTTCAATGGGAACCCAAAACTCAATTAAAAGAAGGGTTAGATAAAACAATTAGATATTTTGATCAAATACTTTCAAATGAAGCCTAAAATTGAATCAATAAAACAAATTACTTGAATTCTGATTTTCAAATGCACAAACAATAATTATGAGTAAAGCAACAAAATCAAAAACTGTGAATTGGTTTTTAACAATTTTTGCTGATAGCCTATCATTTTGGGGTGTTTTTTCATTTTGTATCATGTTATACAATACTGGATTATTTGGATATGCAAGATCTGTATTTGATGTATCTTCAATGGAAGTCTTTCTTGCCTATTTGCTTTTTATTTACGTGTTATACAATAATGGTGCCTATAGAAGAAAACGGGATTTTGCAGGTATTCAACGTTTAAAAAGTGTTATCAAAGGAATACTCCAAGCAGTTGTCATTTATATTGTATTAGCCTATACTGTTAAATACCAAATCCCAAGAATCATTTCCATCACCTTCATTATTACAATTCCCATAATTGTAATTTTTTCCCGAATTCTTGTTCAATTAATTGAAGCTAAACTATTTCATCACCTGAATCAAGAAAATGTATTAGTCTATGGAGCAGGAAAAGTAGGTACAGCCTTTGTTGCAGCGGTAAAAAAGCTATCCAATGCACCATTAAACATCATTGGTTTTGTCGATGATAGAATTTCATCTGGTAATTTAGTTGGAAATCCGATACCTATCTTGGGTGGCTTAGAAAATGTAGAGTCCATAATTCACCAATATCAAATTGATCATATTATCGTTGCAATAAAAGACCCAAAACCTGAAATAAATAATTCATTATTAGACATATCAAACCGACACAATATTGCTATGAGTTTTCATCCTACGCAAAAACTTTTCGAAAATAATCCCTATAAATTGAAAGATGTAGCCGGCCTTCCTCTATTATCTACAACGCAACAAACAATTGACCCGAAACCATTTTATGATTTAATGAAACGTATTTTTGATTTTTCATTTTCATTATTAGGATTAACTTTTACTTTTCCACTTTGGTTGGTCATTGGATTTATTATTAAAATTAACAGTAGCGGGCCTATCCTTTTTAGCCAAACAAGAATAGGATTAAATGGAAAACCATTTAAAATATTTAAATTCAGAACGATGAAAACTGATTCTGAAAAATATGCACATTGTCCTACAGATAAGGATGATAAACGAATTACTCCATTTGGGCGGTGGTTGCGAAAATTAAGTTTAGATGAAATTCCGCAATTAATAAATGTAATAAAAGGTGAAATGAGTTTAGTTGGGCCACGACCTGAAATGCCATTTATTGTAGATACTTATGAAACGTATGAGAAAAAAAGATTATCTGTTATTCCAGGTATTACTGGTCTTTGGCAAGTAAGTCCTGCAAGGAATGCGGAAATTCATGACAACCCCGAATATGATTTACTTTATATTGAACATCGAGATTTAAGTCTCGACATACTTATTCTAATTTTAACAATCGTATTTGTATTTCGCTCATTTACAAATTAACAAAATGAAATATATATTTTTATTTTTTGGGATTATTCACTTATTACTTGGAGATAATTTACCTCTAACCTTCGAGCCTCGAATCTCAACAAATTATTATTCATCTGGATCTATTTATCATTTTAATAAATCAGGGCAAACATCTATTACCACTCTAGGGTTGGGTGCTCGAAAAACTGAAGGAGCATTTTCGATTACGGGGTTATTTCAATTTACATCTGCGCATAACTTATCCTATAAATCAACTTTCTTTAATCCCGATTTAAATATTGAAATGAATAGAGATTATATCGAAACTGATAATACTTGGTTTGAATCATCAAATTTAAAAATTGCATACAAAACAAATTCTTTTTTAGCATCATTTGGAAAATACAATCAATCTTGGGGACATGGTAAATCATCTCTTGTTCTCTCCGATAATATACCTAGCTATCCTCAAGCGGGTTTTTCTTGGAGGATGTCCAATGCATTGACTCTAGAATATTTAATTGGGTCTCTTTCAAGCCAAATGATTGATTCTAGCTCAAATCTACTTTATGATAATGTAGGATCACGTAACACATACTATTCTCGTTCCATTGCAGCACATCGTATTGTTTGGACTCCATCTCCATCGATTACATTTTCTGCTATGGAAACTGTTATTTTTGGTCATAGAGCAATTGATGTTCACTACCTCATGCCTTTCATCCCATTTTGGTCCATGCAACATTACACCGGCGATATTGATAACATACAGATGTGCGGTGAAATCATTTGGCACTTTAAAAAAGATATAGACCTTTATGGATCTCTTTTTATTGATGAATGGCGGCCTGAGTGGACCTTAGATGAAAAAAACAGAAATTGGTTCGGATATCAACTTGGTATTGTTGGGCACAATATTCTAAACAATAATGATTTAATCAGGATAGAGTATAACTGGACTGATCATCGAATCTACAAACATCGTTTTCCAATTAATGATTCATATTCCTATGATTATTCAATTGGGTTTTGGGCTGGCCCTCATGCAGAAGAACTCTATCTATCTTACAAATTTAATATAAAAGAATTTAATATATTGGCTAATATATCAAATGTGAAACGCGGAGAGTATTCTTCTCAAATGTTAGAAGATCAATATAATAATATTCTAAACGAAAGATTCTCAGGAAATACAGAAAAGAGATTATTTGCAAATATCATTGGTGAAAAACCATTTTTATCTAACAAAATAAATTTAAAACTTGGTGTTCAATGGATTGACTGGGAAAACCCAGGATTTAATCCTTTAATTCCCAATAATAATTTAAAAGAAATTCAAAAATTCTCTTTTTATTTTGGTGTGTCAGGTAAAACTGACATCACTTTTGATTAGGTTAATAAATCTTTTAAATAATTCCCATATTCATTCCGATATCCATTAGCCAAATGTTCAAGATCTTCCTGGCTAATAAATCCCTTACCGTAAGCAATCTCTTCAAGACAAGCCACTTTTAGTCCTTGACGATCTTCAATCGTTTTTATGAAATTGGATGCATTGTTCATAGCTTCTTGAGTACCTGTATCCAACCAAGCATACCCACGTCCCATCAATTCTACGCTTAAGCGATTTTGATTAAGATAGGACTGATTAACACTAGTAATCTCTAATTCTCCACGTGCAGATGGTTTCACATTTTTAGCAATTTCAATCACATCATTTGGATAATAATACAATCCGACTACAGCATATTTTGATTTTGGATTATTAGGCTTTTCTTCAATACTAGTGGCGTTTCCAGAATCGTCAAACCCAACTACACCATAACGTTCAGGATCTTTTACTCCATATCCAAATACAACTGCCTTGTTATTATTTGTTACGTGTTTAACACTATTTTCTAATAGACCAACTAAACCATGTCCAAAGAAAATATTATCGCCCAAAATAAGCGTGACAGAATCTTTTCCAATAAAATTTTCTCCAAGTATAAATGCTTGCGCTAATCCGTCGGGTGACGGTTGAACTGTATATGAAAGATTTAGTCCAAGATGATTTCCGTTGCCGAATAATTGCTTAAAACGTGGAGTATCTTCTGGTGTTGAAATAATTAAAATATCCCTAATTCCTGATAGCATTAAGGTTGATAATGGATAATAAATCATCGGTTTATCAAAAATAGGTAATAATTGTTTAGAAACAACTTTTGTGGTAGGATAAAGGCGTGTTCCACTCCCGCCGGCTAAAATAATTCCTTTCATGATTCTATCACTCCTAATCGCTCTTGCTGATATGTATTATCTTGAATTGCCTTCCACCAAGATTCATGATCTAAATACCATTGAATTGTTTTTCGAATTCCTGTTTCAAATGATTCATTTGGCGTCCAATTTAATTCTTTTTTTATTTTATTTGCATCGATAGCGTATCGGAAATCGTGCCCTGGGCGATCTGTTACATATGATATTTGATTTGAATATTGAGTCCCATCTTTTTTTGGCGAAATCTCATCTAAAATTGAGCATATTATAGTAACTACATCAATATTTTTTATCTCATTATTTCCACCAACATTATATGTTTCCCCTATCGTTCCAGATGTTAGCACGGTATGAATTGCTTCACAATGATCCCTTACATAAAGCCAATCTCTAACATTTTCACCCTTACCATAAATCGGTAGAGTTTTCCCATGAAGACAATTAATGATCATTAAGGGAACTAATTTTTCGGGAAATTGATAAGAGCCATAATTATTTGAACAGTTTGTAATTAATGTGGGTAATTCAAATGTCCTATTCCATGCACGAACTAAATGATCCGATCCGGCCTTAGATGCCGAATAGGGTGAACTGGGATCATACGCAGTTGTTTCCATAAATTTCCCTTCGTCGCCTAATGAACCATAAACTTCATCAGTCGAAACATGAAGGAATCGAAAATTATCATTATTTGTTTTTTTAAATAATGCTCTAGAATGCTCCAGTAAATTGAGTGTACCCACAATATTTGTTTGAATAAACTCGGTAGGTCCATCAATAGATCTATCCACATGACTTTCAGCTGCAAAATGAACTACCGCTTCAAATTGGTATGACTCAAAAAGAGTTTTTAATAATTCTGAATCACATATATCACCTTTTACAAAAGTATGAAATTCTTTTGGAATTCCATTGAGATTGTTGATATTTCCAGCATAGGTCATTTTATCCAAATTGATAATATGGATATCATTATTTTTTTTAAGAACATGATGAATGTAATTTGAGCCAATAAACCCACAGCCCCCGGTAACAAGAATATTTTTCATTTAATAATTAGGTAAGTTTTTTTGTTCAGATAATTTAGGTAGAATTAGATCTTTTTCTGAGAGTAATGGAGTATCATTTTTCCAATTTAATCCTATAGTTTCATCATTCCAGATAATCCCATATTGATCGTTTGGATCATAAACAGCTGTACATTTGTAGGTAACAATCGCTTCTGTAGAAGTAACTAAATACCCATGCGCAAATCCTTCGGGTATATAAAGCATTTTCCTGTTTTCAACGGTAAGATGAACAATCTCTGATTCTCCAAAAGTAGGGGATCCTATTCTGATATCAACAGCTACATCTAAAATACTCCCTGAAACAACACGAACTAATTTCCCCTGTGGATGCTTTAATTGATAGTGAAGTCCTCTAAGAACACCCAGGGTAGATTTTGCTTCATTATCCTGAACAAAATTAGTAGGAAGGCCATTTTGCTCAAATATTGGCGTTTTATAAGATTCAAAAAAGTAACCTCGATCATCTTCAAAAACACGAGGAGTTATAATTTTCACACCCTCAAGTGATGTATTTTCAACAATCATTGAATTTTTAACCTTCCTACATTATCAAATCGAAATCCATATTCAATTAATTTTTCAATACTTAAAATATTCCGAGTATCTAAAATTATTGGTGATTTCATAATTGTTTTTAATGTGTCCAAGCTCAACCCTCTAAATTCATTCCACTCAGTCATAATAGCAACTGCATCTGTATTTTGGCATGCTTCTTTCCATGATGTAAAATATTTTAAATTAGGAAAATATTTCTTCATTGATTCATTCGCTATAGGGTCAAAAGCATGAACCTGCCCTCCACCATCCAATATAGATTGAATCATATCAATGGATGAAGATTCACGTACGTCATCTGTATTCGGTTTAAATGCTAATCCCAAAACCCCAATGGTTTTTCCTGTCAAATCATCATCTACCAATTTTTTCAATTTTTCAGTCATTTTTATTTTTTGCTCATTATTGGTTATAATGGCTGCATCAATTGTATGCATAGGTGCTCCTTTTTTACGTGAAAGAGCTGCAATTGCTTCAGTATCTTTTGGAAAACAGGAACCACCATATCCCGGTCCAGGATGTAAAAACTTTGGACTAATTCGCCCGTCTTGGCCCATCGCTTTTGCTACTTGGTGAATGTCTGCACCAACTTTTTCACATAAATTAGCGACTTCATTGATATAACTAATTTTTAAAGCTAAAAATGCATTGGCGGCATATTTTATCATTTCAGCTGTTGCAACATTTGTATGAAGAATGGGCTTTTCATTCACATATAATGGACGATAAACATCTCGCATAATATCAAATGCTCTTTCACTCGTGGCACCAATAACTACTCGATCTGGCCATAGAAAATCTTTAACAGCTGACCCTTCTCTTAAAAATTCAGGATTAGAAACATAATCAAATACACCACCTTTAGGCATTGTTTCTCGAATAAGTTCACATACACGATCCCCAGTTCCAATTGGAACGGTACTTTTTGTACAAATAACTTTATAATTATTTAAATTTTTTCCAATGGCACGTGCAACAGATTCAACAGCTGAAATATTTGCTTCACCATTTTCACCTTGGGGAGTTCCAACTGCAATAAAAATTACATCTGCTGTTTGAATCGCTTCATCTACATTTGTTGTAAATGATAATCTTCCTGTGCTTACATTTCGTTTTACTAGATCATCCAACCCTGGTTCATAAATTGGAATTTCACCTTGTTGAAGTAATTTTATTTTAGATTCTATTTTGTCAGCACAGTTGACATAATGGCCAAAATCAGAAATTCCTGCACCACTTACAAGTCCAACATATCCAGTGCCAATAACAGTTATTTTTTTCACAATAATTCCTTAAATATTAGTCTATAATTTAATGATATATAAAAGACAACCCAACACTCACATCAACCCTAATCTTCTTCTCAATAACCATTCAGCAGATAATATCCCTAATATAAAAACAAAAAATATCCAATTATTATGTAATATAACTTTTGAATAAAAAATCTCATTTTTAGATTTTAATGAAATATTATTAACTAAAAGGTGTCTGTCATCCCATTGATTAAAAGTGCCATTATTTTCATAAGCAAGTGTAAAGAGTGGTCCTTTATTCAAATAAACATGATTCAGTTCTATTTGACTCTCCTGAACTTGAATTGCCCCTTCTCCAACTAGGATAGAATTTTCTCCATATAATAATTCAATTTCATAATCCAATTGCCCAAATTGAGAAGCCCAAAATTGAGATGTATAATTCCCGGTTTTTTCATTAAATCTGATTGGTTTTGTGTTAATTCTTTCCCCTTGCTGTGATATATGAAGGAAGCCTTCATCTGCAACTTGAGTGTCTCGAATTGGTTTACCTGAAACTGTCACTCTCTCACCCTGTTGATAGGAGTTTTTATCAGAGCGAAAATAAAAATCACGATCATTCCCAGTTCTCATCAACCATGAAAATACAGGATCAAACATTTCGTTTATTAAATTTGATAACTTAGTATCACGTGTTTTATAATATAATGTATTAAGATCTGGTGAGGCCCAAACCATAAATCTCAATGGTGATTTTTCACCGATAAGAAATAAAGGGAAATCGAATTCAGACAAAGAGAAATTTGCCAATGAAATCGCATTTGAAGAATCCAATTCAATTTGAGCAAATAATGGAGGAAGGTTTGACCGTTCAACATCCATTCGATTTATTTTATGAAAAGGGAAAAACGAGTCCCAATTTGAGTTTAAATTCCAATCATACGTTGTTTCTAATTGTATTAAAGGATCATTTAAGGATACGTCCACGAGTGATAGAAATGTTTTTAGCGACGATTTATCTGTATCATGACCAACAACAAATGCAATACTTGTTTGCTGCGCTATTAATTTTTTCGCAAGAATTCTCAAATAAGATTTCCATTCAGATGCATTTTCTTTTATGGGATTATTATCAAAAATAATTAAATCATACTTTGTATCCCAAAAAGATTTTAATGGTTTAGAATATCCATCGGGACGATATACATAATGATCTATTTGATAGTTTGGATTATCAGTTAGAATCTGTTTTATAATATGTGTATTAAAATTTGGTGCACCTGTGAAAAATGCGATGGCATAATCATTTTTTAAAACCTGAATAGGAACAATTTGTTTATTGTTAAAAATATTATTTTCATCCGAAAGAACATTGACTTGAACTTTATATTTTATTTCCCCAGTATGATTGGGATTAATTCGAAATCGGACACGTTCTAAACTCCCATCGCCAGAAACGGTTACAACTTTTGAGCCGACCAATTTCGTCCCTGAATAGATTGTAACATTCAATCTTTCATTGATAGTACCATGACTTGAAATGGTTACATCGAAATCTGCATTTTCACCTTTAATAATAACTGGTGGTGCATCAATTGAATGAATTGCCACATCAATTAAAGGCGTTTCATCACCGACACCTACTATATGTATTGGAGATGATATTCCTATACTTTGTGAAGGAATTTCAGATCCTAAATTTGCTTGCCCATCTGTAATTATAATCGACCCACCTAACCCTTCTATGTCACTGGATTGAATATGAGAAATCACTTGCCCTAAATCAGTTGATCCTTCTGCTATTTTTTTATCTCCTAATGCCCATGTAGTATCTAAATTACTCCCGAATCCAATCACTTTTAAATTAACGTTTTTTTCATTAATTCGATCTATAAGCATATCAATTCCAGAAATAAATGAACCCACGGAAGGATGAGAATGATAAGACATACTTAAGGATCTATCGATGTATATATGCCAATCTAAATCTATCGATTTGGATTTTGATTGTTCAATATTTGGATCTAATAACAATAATACAAGTAGTAAAAGTAAAAAACTTCTTAACATTAAAATTGGCCGAAGTTTAATATTCTTCCTTACTTGATAAAAAGAAAATATCAGCCCTAATAAACCAATTAATAAAATGAACCAAAATAATTGATCCGGACTTGTATAAGTAAGTTTCAAGTCTACCCTAATTTCAAATTTGGATTAACTCCAAAATTAAGAGACCCTGTTTCTCCATTTTGAAATTTTAATTCACCTAAATAGCTTATCATTGCAGCATTATCCGTACAATAAGATAATTCTGGAAATAAAATTTGTATATTTTTAAAACTGGTTTCCATTGAATCCCTTAAACATTTATTTGCTGCAACCCCGCCAGCAATAATACATGTATTGACCTGTGTTTTATTAATTGCTCTTTTCATTTTTTCAACCAACGCATCAACAATTGCTTGCTGATAACTCGCAATTATATCCTTTTTAGTTAAAGAATTACTTTCTTTAAAATCATCCATAAAGTATAATAAAGAAGTTTTTAATCCACTAAAGCTAAATTCTAGAGAATCCTTTGCCATTAGACTGCGAGGAAAATTATATGCTTTAGGATTTCCATCTCTTGCATGTTTTTCAATTTCAGGTCCTCCCGGGTATCCTAATCCAAAAATTCGAGCACCTTTATCAAAAGCTTCTCCCGCCGCATCATCTCGTGTTTCGCCTAAGAGTTCATAATCATTCATCTTTTTGATGTGCCATAATTGAGTGTGCCCTCCCGAAACGAGTAGGCATACAAACGGATATGCTAACGAAGGATCAGCCAAAAAGTTCGCAAAAATATGTGCTTCAAGATGATTGACAGGAATGACCGGAATATTTAGTCCAAACCCCAATCCTTTTGCAAAACTTACACCTGTTAATAAAGTGCCAGCCAGCCCAGGACCATATGTTACAGCAATTCCATCTATATCATTTTTTGTAATGTTTGCTTCAATTAGTGCTTCATGCACAATTAAATTCAATTGTTTTTCATGTTCACGAGAAGCTAATTCTGGAACGACGCCCCCAAATCGAGAATGGATTAATTGGGAACTAACTATACTTGATAATATCTGTCCATCTCGACATATAGCAGCTGCCGTCTCATCACAGGACGATTCAATTCCTAATATTGTCATTTTACTTCACGAGCAACACCCAATTCTAAACTCCGGGGTGAAATATCTCGCCATTCAAGCACATCAGCTGGAATAATTACTATAGGTTCATAAAATTGAATTTTACGGTTCCAACTATTAAAATCGATAATGATTTGAATATCTTCCGGATTCAATTTAGCAATACGTTGAACACCTCCAACAACGGTTAAGGAGATCGTTTGAGGAGATGGAAATACTCGAATATTTTTTTTAATATTTATTACATTTACAGGAATGTCAACAATAATTCGTTCGCCTATTTCCTGAATATTTAGTTTTATCATTACAGCATCATGTGAATAGTTAATTAATCTACCTAATGATTCTATTTCCATTAAACTTTGCAAAGGTATTGTAATTCCTGAAACTGTATCTAGAATTGTTTCAACATGATTAATTAATGCCAATTCTTCTTTTGGACCCGCAATTTGAATTTGATTGGGTGTAATTTTGATATTACCGACTTGAATATGCCCCGAGGTGGGAATAACAATTAGATTTGATAAAACTGAAACTGTTTTAACTTTATAATCATCTAAACTAATTTGAATACGATTTGGATGGACAATTTCTACAAATGAAATATTATAATTAGAAGGTAGAACTACTTTTTGGGGATATTTTTCAAAATATTCATTTAAAATAAATTCATATTCTTGAGAAATACCTTCAAGATCTAAAACTAATTTGAATCCTGCATATTTTTTAAGTAAAGTAGATTTAAATAAATCTCTACCTGTACCTTTTAGCCTAACAGTCGCAAATTGCGGAACTTCTTCCCGGTGTGCCTTTTGGACGTTTAAATTTCGCGCTTCAATTGGAAAATCCATCATCATGGTATATTCGTTTTCTGATACAACAAATATCCATAATAATAGCGCTAATCCAAAAGCGCCCAAAGGCATTGCTATTCTTTTAAAGAATAGAGAATCAATGGGCTTTTTTTGTGCCATAAGATGACGTTACCCATTGATGGGCAATTATTCTTCTTTCTCAGTTTTAGAAACGGGTGCTTCTTTGGTTTCAACTATTCCACCATCTTTTTCAGCCCCAATTGCTAAATCCAACAACTCTTGTGGTAACTCTAGTTTTTCACCTGTTGTAGTATTCTGATTTTTTAGGAATTGTTTAACTTCATTCGTTGCAGACGTAGATTTGCCTGTTCCAGCCAATTCTTCTTTAAAAAGAATTACTTTCTTATCATCAGGCGCAACAGTCATCACAATTCCGGAAAGATTTGCGCCAACTTCGTATTGGCTTGCCAATGCTTTACGATCGCGTTTTGACATTTTTCCAAAAGGAATAATTCCTTCGACTTCTAAGTCTAATTGAATAATAATCCCTTTATCTAAAACTCGAATGATTTCACCACTTACTTCATTTCCAGCCTGATAATGTTCAACAATATTTGGCCATGGGTCTTCAAATAATTGTCTATAACCTAAGGAAATTCTTCGATTCTCTCGAGAAACTTCTAAAATACGAACTTCAATTTCCTGGCCTTTTTCAACAACTTCCTTTGGATGCTTAATTACTTTTGTCCAAGAAAGATCGGATACATGGACAAGCCCATCAATCCCTTCTTCCAATTCTGCAAAAGCACCAAATTGAGTAAGGTTTTGAACTTTACAGTTGTGAACCGTTCCTACCATGTATTTTTCTTCAATCACATCCCATGGATCAGGCATAAGTTGTTTTACGCCAAGACTAATCTTTCGATCTTCAGAATCAATTGCAAGAACCTTCGCTTCTATTTCATCACCCATCTTATATACTTCAGATGGATTTTTAATATGTTTAGTCCAAGAAATTTCCGAAACATGGATTAAGCCTTCTACTCCAGGTTCCAATTCAATAAAACAACCATAATTAGTTAAGCTGACAACTTTCCCTTTCAAGATATTTCCAACAGGAAATTTAATTTCAACATCGTCCCATGGATGAGGAACTAATTGTTTTAATCCTAAAGATACACGTTTTCTTTCTTCATCATATTCAATGACTTTAACCGTAATACTATCATTCATTTCAAGAACTTCAGATGGATGATTCACACGCCCCCAAGTCAAATCGGTAATATGTAATAAACCATCAATTCCACCTAAGTCGACAAATACACCAAAATCAGTAATATTTTTCACTCGTCCTTCTAATATAGAGCCAACTTCTAATTCCTTAAATAATGCATCACGTTGTTCAATAAGGCTTTCTTCTAAAATAACTTTATGAGAAACAACAATATTTTTCCGTGCTTCGTTGAATTTAACAATTCGAATTTCAATTTCTTTATCAAGATAAATATCGAAATCTTGTACGGGACGGACATCTACTTGTGATCCAGGTAAGAAAGCTTGTACGACTCCTAAATCAACAATCATTCCGCCTTTTATTCTACGAATAATGGTCCCGGTTATAATAGTTTGATTATCGAATGCGTCACGAAGTTCCTGCCATCTTCGCATAAAATCAGCTTTTTCCTTGGACAATATTGTATTACCACTAGCATCTTCTATAAATTCTAAAAATACTTCAACTTTATCTCCAATGGATGGTAGATCATCTTTCTTAAATTCATGACGATCAATGATACCTTCAGATTTAAAGCCAATATCAATTAATACATCCCGGTCGTTCATACCAACAACACGACCAGTAATTAGAGAATGTTCTGTAATTTCACCGAGGGTGCTTGAGTACATTTTCTCGAGATCAGCACTTATTTCTTGATCTACTTTATGAGCATCAATTTCACTTTGTCCAACAATACGAATATCATGGAAAAGTTCAGGGTTTAAATAATCTTTTATTTCGGCTACAGTTTCGGCCGGGGTAGTAGGCACTTCCATGCTGGCTTCTTCTACAACTGTTTCTACAGTTGCATCCAATGTCTCTTCAACTACCTGTTCTTTATTTTGTTCTTCAAACATGCTTATGATGTTTCCTTGTTATTTGTTATGGTTAATTAAATTTATTATTTTGTTTATTTGCTCTTTGATCGTGAGATTACTTGTATCGATTAAAATAGCATCTTTGGCTTGAATTAAAGGTGATAAAATCCTTGATGAATCCAACTCATCTCGTTTCACAATATCTTTTATTAAATCTGAAATGGTTTTGGATTCTCCCATTTTTTCAAGTTCAATCAATCGTCGCCTTGCGCGTACATCTATATCTGCAATCAGGAAAAATTTGAATTCTGCATTTGGAAATACGACCGTTCCAATATCCCGACCTTCTAATACACAACTATTTTCACCTGCTATTAATCGTTGAGTTTTTACCAGTTTCTCCCTCACAAACGGTAGGGCACTCACGGCACTTACTCGCGATGAAATATCCGCAGTACGAATTTCCGATGACACATCAACATGGTTCAATAAAATTTTATTAGATGCGTCAAATTGGATTTCCATTTTGTCTATAATCAGACGAACATTTTTTTCATCATCCGTAGCAATTCCAGCATTTTTAAGTCCCAAAGTAACTGCGCGATACATAGCACCTGTATCCAAGTGTATAAATCCCAGTATTTCGGCAATACATCTTGCTGTGGTACTTTTTCCAGATGCAGAAGGTCCGTCTATAGCTATAATCATTAATTTCAATTCTCAATAAGCCGGCAAAATTACCTTTTTACATCATTAAACTCAACGAATAAAAGAAGTAAAGTTTTTTTGATATTTATTACCTAAAATGTATTTATTTTTGATTACAGGTATAATTTTGAAATTTATAAACACTAATAATTCAATCGACCTGACCAGTAATTTAATAAAATTCATTATTATATTTTCTGATGTGGGTATTTAAAAAAACAGTAAAAATATTATTTTCTATTTTCGAAGTGATTTAATTTCTCTTTCGGTTAAAGTTCGATAGTGATTTTCGGGTAAATCCCCAAGAACTAATCCACCAAAACGAATTCGTTTTAAAGTCAGGAGTTTTAATTTCAATCGGTACATAATACGACGAATTTCTCTCTTTTTACCTTGTCGAAGCCGAATGATAACTCTAGTGCGTCCCTTGTTTGTATCCTGAGAAACTATTTCTGCTTTTCCATATTCTTTATCGCCAATATAGATTCCTCTTGCCAATTTTTGAATTTGGGCTGGTGCCATCCTTCCTTCGATAATTGCTTCATAATCTTTTGGTACACTGTTACTTGGATGAGATAAATATTGATGCAAATCACCATCATTCGTTAAAAGTAAAAGACCTGTAGTATCTTGATCTAAACGTCCCACAGGCGTTAACCTATATTTTGATGGTACAATATCTAATACTGTTCTTCGACCATGTGTGTCTTTTACAGTCGTTATTACCTTTGTAGGTTTGTGTAACATTATAACCACTTTTTCATGAACAAGAGTGATTTTTTGTCCATCATATTTCACCACATCAGTTTCTTTAACATCGTATGCAGGATCCATACAAATATTCCCATTGACTTCAGTCGTTGCCATTTGAATCAATTCATCTGCCTTACGTCGAGAAGCTATACCTGATTTTGCTAAAAATTTATTGAGTCGCATTTTAATTATCCTACTTTGATTTTTGGTGATTGTGATTCGTTATTACTTTCTGGTTCATTTTCTTCAAATACTGCAATTTGCTCACCTAAAGTTGGATCAGCTTCCATCAGATCAGTAATCTCTTTTAGTTTAGGCATATCTGATATACGATTTAACCCAAAGTGTTCTAAAAATTTTACGGTAGTTTGATAAAGCAATGGACGACCCGGACCTGAATCTCTTCCTTTGATAATTATTAAATTTCGAGTTAATAATGTTTTTAGAACACCACTGGAATCCACGCCTCGAATTGCTTCAATTTCATATCGTCCTATGGGCTGTTTATAGGCAATAATTGCCAATGAATCTAGTGCAGCAGGTGACAGAGTTAACCTCCCTGATTTATTCAACATTCTACGAATAAAATATTCAAATTTATCTCGAGAAACCAATTGAAACCCACCAGCGACTGACCTTATCTCAAATGCATGTTTTTCTTTCTTATATTGAGAATTTAAATTTTCTACCACTTCTACTAAATTAGGAGAGTCCGAATCAAAAACACTATTAACTTTTGCTTGAGTTAATGGATCTGGGCTTGCAAAAAGAAGTGCTTCAATAATAATTTTATATTCTGTTTTTTGCATTAAGCTATAGCCCCTATATGAATTAATACAATATCATCAAATACATCATTTTGTTCAAAAGAACATGTTCCATCCCGTATGAGATCGAGAATTGCTAGAAATGTAACAATTATTTCCATTCGAGTTTTTAAATTTTTCAGTAAAGTTGAAAACGATAACCTTCCTTCACCATCAAAATACTTAAAAAGGAATTCTTTTTGTTGCTCCAATTTTATTGGTTCTCTATTTAATTCAAACTGAGACATGACAGGGCGATTTTCCATGGCCTGTTTAAATACGCGAGCTAAATCATAAAGCGTTACATCTCGAAGCGCTGATCCAATTTCAACCCCTTCACTATTTTTTATTTCTTGTTCAAATTGTCTTGGTAAAATATGACTTCTATCATCCGCCATCGAGTTCAACATGTTTGCAGCATCTCGAAATCGCTTATAGTCAATCAATTGTTGCATTAATTGTGTACGTGGATCAATGATTTCACCATCATCATCCAACTCTGGTCTAGGAATCATCATTTTTGCTTTAACACGCATCAGGGTAGATGCCATAACAATAAATTCACCTGCAACTAACATATTCATCCGTTTCCAATCTTCAATAATTTCAATGAATTCTTTAGTTATTTGCCCAATTGGAATATCATAAATATCTAACTCATCTCGGCGAATAAAGTATAATAGAAGATCTAAAGGTCCTTCAAAATTTTCTAACTGAACACGATAGGACATTATTGATAATTAATTCCAGATGCTGTACGGACACGTTCAAGAACCTCATCAGCTACCGTACTAGCTTTTTCAGCACCTATTTTTAATATTTCATATACATGCATCGGATTGGAAACTAATGATTCTCTCTTTTCTCTGAATGGTCCAAAATAATCCATAATCAATTCGAATAATTCTTGTTTTACATCGCCATATCTTAGAGACGTGCCATCATATCTATCTGATAGATTCTTCTGTTCATCTATATTTAAGAACATAGAATAAAGATTAAATAATGGAGTATTTTTATCTTTAGGATGATCAATCTCTGTTGTATCTGTTACAATTTTCATTACTTTTTTTCGAATTTTCTTTTCTGTATCAAAAAGTGGGATTGTATTATTATATGACTTACTCATTTTCTGCCCATCAATGCCAGGAATAAGTTGAGTATTTTCTTCAATATCTGGCTCAGGTACAATTAATGTATCGCCATAGACACTATTAAATCGGATTGCCATATCTCTTGTCATTTCAAGATGTTGTTTTTGATCCTTCCCAACAGGAACGATTTGGCTATCAAATAATAAAATATCAGCAGCCATTAAAACAGGATAGGAGAATAAGCCCATATTCGGCTTGATCCCTTGAGCAATTTTATTTTTATATGATGTTGCTCTATCCATTAATCCCACACTAGTATGAGATGCTATTAGCCAAGTTAATTCGGTGACTTTAGGCACATCTGATTGAACCCAAAAAGTTGATTTTTCAGGGTCAAGACCTAAGGCAAGAAAATCACATGCAGCATTAAATGTATTGGATTTTAATGTATCTGAATCTGGTAAAGTTGTCATTGCGTGGTAATTTGCAATGAAACAAAATAGTTCGTTTTCTTCTTGGTATTTAATCATTCGGGACATCATCCCAAAATAATTTCCTAGGTGTAATGCTCCGGAAGGCTGAATTCCGCTAAGGACTCTTAAATTTTTCTTTTCTGACATTATTAATTTTGAATAGTTTAGTTAATTGTAAATGGTTCCATGAATAAATAGGGCCGCCAATTTTGTTGCTGATCTTTCACATATTTCTGGAAATACATTAATCGATTTGGTCTTTTCGGCAATCGGTTTAGAAGCATATTTGATTCATCAATTGTTTTATCGCCTTTTCTTTGATTACAAGGTTTACACGCAGCAACAAGATTTTCCCAAGTATCTAACCCGCCTTTACCTTTTGGAATAATATGGTCTATGGTAAGTGCCGTTTTCGAAACACCACAATATTGACAAATATGGTTGTCTCGAGCTATCACATTTTTACGATTTAAATCAACCGATAAGTTATCAAAGCGAATATAATCTCTAATTTTTATTACGCTCGGTAAATGTAAAGAAAGAGATGGACTATGAACTTGTTCATCATAATTCACTAAAACTTCAACCTTTCTTAGGTAATCTAAACAAATTGCCCGCCTTGCAGTGCAAATCATCATCGGCGAATAATTTGCATTTAATACCAATACTGCTCGATTGAGCAAATGACCATTTATTGCATTGGAGGATGGCATTTTCACTGGTGAAACTTACGTTGGATTGAATGGCTTGACAGGTACATATCTATGAGTTTTTGATTTACATTTTCATCATTAGGATCTAATGACTCTTCTTTTACTTTTCCTTGAGAATGTAATATTTTTTTTCCACCCGTAGAAAAAGCAACATGTGTCACTATATCATTTTTTCCAAAAAAATGAAGGTCGCCCCTACCTGTTTGATTCATTGAAATTTCATCATCCACAAAGAATTCTTGTTGCTGATAGGAATCTCTGGGGATATCTAAACCACATGCTTTTAACACCGATTGAACTAGGCCAGAACAATCTATACCCAAGGATGTTTTACCACCCCATTTATAAGGTGTTCCTAACAGATTCTTGGCAATGGGTATTATTTGTTCAAATCCTATTTTTTCTATTATTGGGATAGTGCCTTCAATGGAATCGTTTACTTTTGCACCAAATGGAAATTTTGAATCAAAGTGACGCATTTTATTAGGAAATACGACCTTATGAGTTGGATTGTTTTTATTAGACGATTTATGACCATAAAAGGAATTTACCCATCCTTTATAATTATCTTCACATTTAATTTGAATCCAATTTTCATAATGATCCAATATTTGGCAAGATTCGCCGTAAATAGCTTCGGTAAAACATGGCGAATTAAAATTGGCTTCTTTATAAACCGGTGCTGCACCAGATGTAATGATAAACCACTCTTTTTTAGGACTAAACATAGCCGCAAATTTAAATGAAACTTTTCATAATAAAAAACCGAGTTTTGAATTTGACTCAACTAGAATTTTCTATAACTTAGCATGCTTTTTATCATTCAATTTTAACAGGGAAACCCGTGAGAATCGGGTACAGTCCCCGCTACTGTAATTACGGCAAACTAATTCGATGACCATTTTTAGCTCCCTAGCTAGAAAGAAGGTGAATAGGTTGATACTGTATAAGTCAGGAGACCTGGATAATTGAATGTAACCTAATAGACTTTCGGGAGAAAAGGTCGTGGTAAAATCTAATAAATATTCCACTTCTACTTTAATATCTTCTCCGTTTTCCGGAGAGATTCGTGCCATTTAAACGGCTTGTATTTATTATTGTCTTGGCAAAAGCTGGCAGCCCATCTGCCAGTGAATCAGGAATAATATTATCTGAGACGAATGAGCCAATTCAATACGTTTCTGTAATAAATAATCGAACGGAAACATGGAGCATTTCGGATGATAATGGATATTTTTCCATTCCCCAAAAAACGAAGAATGGTGATTCGCTTCATTTTGAAAGAATTGGAATCCAAAATAAAATTTTTATTTATACGGGGAAAATGTTAACCATTATATTGAATAAAGATCCGATATTATTCCCTGAAATAACAATTCATAATCCAACCGTCCAATCACATCATTTATCTAAAAAAGGGTTTGGCCGAAATGAATTAGTAAATTCAATTCCGGGGACATTATTAAGGAGTTATGGTGGGAGTGCTGGTATCGCTCTAACATCAATAGATGGAGGCCAAACCAAAGATGTTAAAGTTGTTTTTAATCAAATTGATCTTACAAGCCCCCAGTTAGGAATGACTGACCTTTCCCAAATTCCATTTCAACTTTTGGGTTATTTAAATACGCAATCAAATAGCAACTTAACTTATGGGTCTGGCACAACTGATGGTGTCATTCAAATTCATCCCTGGGCAACTCCAACTGGAATTCAGCTTCAAAGAGGTAATGACAAATCTCACTCTCTATCGCTTCACTATAATCTAAATTCAAAAGATCAATCCATAAATTTCCTTGCAGGACAAAATATAGATTTAGGAACACACCCAGTTATTTATAACGAAGAAGAAATATCAAGAGAAAATCAATATTTTAAACAAACTTTTTTTGGAGCGAATTATAAAAAAAAATATGAGAATTGGATTTCACATTTTTCAGGATGGCACTCTATCCAGGATCGCGGTATAAGTGGACTCATTTGGAGCCCTAATAGTGCGGCATCACGACAAGATTCTTTGTCACTGGTTTCAGGGTCACTTGTTCGCCTTTTGCCCAAAGGTTTTTTAAGAACATCCATCACCTATCGAGAGTCTAGCGAAAACTATTTGGATCCAAATTTAAATATTGATAGTAAGCATTTATCTAAAAACCTTTCATCTACATTCATGGGAATATATTCTCCAAACTCAAACCTAAAATTTCGTTCAACTTTTGGATATTCAAATGAACAGGTAAAAAGCACGGACGCAGGCAATAATTATAGAGACATTTTCTTTTTCGCTCCATCACTATCAATTTCAAATATAATTGGAATCAATTTATTAAGCGCATTGCGTTTAGATCATTATTCTGATTTCGGAACAGCCTTGAATTATTCATTTCAAATTGATAAACAAGTTTTCAACCTATTAAACTTTTCTGCTTCCACAGGATCTTCTTTCCGGGCTCCGACCTTCAATGACCTTTATTGGAATCCGGGCGGTAACATACATTTAAAACCGGAAAGTAGCCATTTCACTAAGATAGCTCTACATGCAAAAACATCACTCTTATCAATTGAGATTTTTAATAAATCAAAATACTCAGATCATCTCATTGTTTGGAATTCATCTGGAAATTATTGGAAACCAGAAAACATTGAAAAATCATCTAGAAATATTGTTGGAATAAATACTAGTTTAGGGTTTTCTGATAGATTTACATTGAATAGTTCAATCCAAAATATTCAATCAAAAAATCATTCATCTGGGAACCAGTTGAGATATTCCCCCGAATGGATTGGAAACATGAGTATTCAAATCAAGTATAGTAATTGGGTAATGCGTTTTGATACCCATCTTACCGGCAAACAATTAGTAATGGTTGATTATCCTTCCAATTTAGAATTAGATCCAACACTCATTAGCAATATTTCTTTGACAAGTCCACATTTCTATCAGGATCAATTTCAATTAACATTTCATGTATCAAATGTATTGAATCATGAATTAATAACAATCTACGGATATCCTGAACCATCAAGACTATTTAGGTTAAATATTTCTTATCAATTAAAACAAAAGGAAACACAATGAAACAAACAACCTTAATGCTTCTATTATTACTCGTATTTTGCAATGGATGTATAACCGATGCTCCAGATAACAATTTAATTGGAGACGCACAAACATTCGTCCTTTGTGAAGGGAATTATGGAGTTGGTAATTCTGCTCTATGGTCATTTTCACCAGATGATTCAACCACTGAAAATCAAATTTTAGGCGGAACTTCACTAGGTGATCTTGCTCAGTCTATGACTATTGCTAATGATAAACTATACGCTGTTATAAATAATAGCCATAAAATTGAAATATTTACACTTGGAGATGAAATCATCCAAGATGAAGTCATTCAGCTTAATAATGCAGGTCCACGATATTTAGCTGTGAATGAATCCATTGCTTATGTTTCATGCTGGAATTTGAATGCAATCTTAATTCTAGATTTAACAAATCTATCTATCATTGATACAATTGCTGTTCCTGGAATGCCTGAAAACCTCATCTTAAATGACAACAGTCTTTTTGCATCAATTCCCATGAATGCTGATTGGTCTCCAGCTAGTAATGTTTTAGAAATATCTACAATTACAAATGAGATAATTCAAACTTATGAAGTTATTTCTGGTCCTAGCGATTTACAATTAATAGGAGAAAACCTATTTGTGGCATCAACATTTTATGGTGCAAATTGGACCACATATACGGGATTATCAAAGATTGACCTATCTACTGGAATTGTCACATCAAATACGGATGGGAATAATTCAACAATTTTAGGTGATATAATTCTCCTAGATGCCCAATACTTATTTCGTTCAACATCTACAGGTCTTGCACCCGTAAATGAAGATCTCTCATTGAATTTAGATAATATTATAGGTAGCCAAACAAGAGTGTATTCTGTAGGCGCTGATGAAGAATATCTCTTTTTTGGAACCACTGATTATACTGCTCCAGATACTGTTTATGTAACAACTCATTCTGGAGAATCTGTAAATAAATTTATCGTTGGAGCTATTCCAGGAGATTTTGTTTCAATATTAAATTAATCTAAGAAATGCCACTCCACAGAAAAATTTGTTTGTCTTCCCATGAGTGGCATTTCTGGATGAATCTCAAAAAAGTTATTTTGCTCTGACCCGATAGATGACAATACCATTTCTGTAATGTTAATCCATTCAAAGTGAATTGTAAATGTAGAAATATATGCTGTAATCGAACCATTAAATAATGCAATATCATCCAGATTTTCTCTTGTATAAACTGTCATAGGTACCATTTCAATGGGATGAATAATAGAGTTTTTAAGTCTATTGATATATCGATCAACACCTAATTTTAAATCCACTAACATAAACCCGTCGAATAGATTCAAATTGGATTTAATGTTATAATTCAAAAAATATCCAATGCCTCCACCATAAATATTAAATGAATTCTGGGTAGCATATTTTATTTCAAAATCAACAAAAGGAATTATGGACGTTTTATAGTTGAGATTTAGTTGATGGTGATCACTTTCCTGCCATAAATAATTCGTTGTATCTGAAATAACAAATTCCCAATAAACATTTTTATCTAATAAATTTACAAAGTTCAATGAAGCGTTCGTTTGGTTTCCCGTCCACTCTATTCCGGAATAATAATTTGAGATTATAGATATAGGAGAAATATTTTCCGAATAATTTCTAAACAAATAATATGGATGAATTGGTTTCACATCTTTTTGAATTCCAGCATTTAACAAAAAAGATTTTATTCTATATTTCATCTCAACAGTATAATCAATATTTGTTTTATTATTTAAGTTTGTCAATCCCATATCTATATTAAATATTGATAGGTCATTCTTTATATAATATCGAGTCCAATCAATTGTTATTAAAGAATCTATCCTAACACTTCTACTATTCTTTTTTACCCCGACCGTAATTAAATCCTTCCAATTAAGTTCACCACTCGCTCTGAATCTCGTTAAATATCGTATGCTGTTAAATGCTGATAAAGAGTGGTTTACTTGATATCGTTGCAAGAATTGATCTAAGACAATTTTTGAATTGAAATTTCCAAATGATCCATTCCAAAATGTATTCATAGATGTAATCCGGTTATTGACTAAACCGCGAGATGATGAGTCTGCTATTCCAGAATATGTGTTAAAATGTCCCATGGAAACACCGGCTACATCATTCCCCTTTTTTGACTCATAAGCCAAAATATAAGATTGCTGATTTGGCTGATTCGATTCATTATTATATTGGCCAAAATTCCCATAGTAAGATCGTTTAAACGCATGAAAATGAATTTTTCTTTTTTGCTCTGTATAATTTGACCCCATGGAAAACCGATCTAATAAATAATCACCTTGATCATATTTAAAATAAGATGTGACAAGTGAAGAATCAAAATTAGTTGTGTCATTGGATTCTACACCAAAACCATTTTCAATTTCGGGACCATACATTCGTGGATAAATAGACCAAGTGCCATCAAACAATAATTGATTTGATTCCCAATCTTGATTCCACATGATTGCACCATTGTTATTTACGTATCCAAATTGCCCACTCCAATCAAATGGAATAACGTTCATCTGTTGACTATAAATCAAAGACAGTAACAGGAGATACCTAAATTGATTCATATTATAGAGGTAAGCGTTTGATATAATTTGGAATAACCAGCGAAAATATGACAGTATTAGAAACAATATGCATAGCAGTGAACAATAAACCGGTTATTGCATATGTGACCGTTTCATTCCAATCATATCCAGCACTTATGGGATAGGCTAAGGTTGTAATTCCATCATAGATTAATGCACAAATCATTCCAAATACGCCAGATATAATAGTAAAATAAAGTGGATTTTTCACTGGAAATAATCGGCTCGATAAAGCGCCTAAAATTCCAATGCCAACCATAGCAAGAACTTGACCCAACAATAAGGGTAAATATATTAAACCTGAGCCCAAAGGATTCATGACTGAATATATAAAAATTGCAGTTCCGCCGACCATAGCACCATAGCCTACTCCTAATGTTAATCCAGACAAAAATATAGTAATAGAAATAAATTCAAGGTTTGGAATAAGCATAAACATAAATCCAAGCCCGATAGCCATTGCAGCAAAAATTGCTGCACGAACCAGTTTATTTAGATTCATCTTTTTTCAAAAGTGGAATTCGAAAATAATTATGCCGATTAGTAAACCTACCTGGTTCAGGATCATCGGATAATGCTATATCCATCAGATTCATTTTCGCGTCAAGATTATCAATCAAATGAACCAATAAAGCTTCAGGAAATGATGGTAGTTTTGGAGAGTGCCATTCATATTTACCTTGATGGGATAAAATAATATGTTCAATTTTCCGGGAAAGATCTTCAGGGAAATCTTTAATTTTTCCGATGGCAGTTTTTATTAAATCTCGACCAATTACAATGTGGCCAATCAAATTTCCTTCTTCAGTATACTCTGCTTCATACTCCGAATTTATTTCTTTGAGCTTTCCAATATCGTGAAGGAATACACCTGCTAAAACCAGATCCCTATCCACATCATAAAAGGATGAAATCTTATTGGCAATATTTGCCATAGATAAAATATGTTCTAAAAATCCTGATCTAAAATTATGGTGCATTTTAACGGAAGCTGGGTGTATCATCAATTTTTTCTTATTCGATCTATATATTTTAGAAACCAACGTTTGAAGATATTTATTACTAATACTGTTAATAATAGATTCAATATCCATCCACATCTTTGCAGGATTTTTCTTTGACGTTGGCACCACTAATGCAGGATCAAACCCATATCGACTATAGTGTTGAACGGTGGCTTTATTGATTTTTCGAATCACCAGTTGAGGCCGGTCCATGAAAGATTCAACGTCACCTGAAATTACCACTGCATCTCCTGCTTCAAATTTTGGACTTAATTCAGGAACTCCATCCCAGATTTTAGCCGAAATATGCCCAGTCACATCACGCAATTCCAAATCGAGATATAAGTCTCCACTTCTGGTATGACGGAGATGTTTTTGAACACAAAGGTAAAATCCTTGTATAGAATCTCCTTCTTTGAACTTTTCAATTGGAGTTATGCTTTTCTTCATAGTTTAATTTTTTAAAATAAAGGTATTAGAGTCAAGGGGTTAAACACAGGTAAATTCGCCTATGAACATACAAGAATATACTCTAGATGAAATCTCATATTTACGAAAAGAAGACTGCCGAATTATGGAAGCTGTTTTAAGGTCCTGGTTCAGGAATCCAAAAACATTGAACTATGTTGATCCACGGATATCCTTCCCTTTCAATTTGAAAAAATGGAAATCAGTATCCTATAAATTGGATATGGATTCGACTAAAACATTCGTAATAAAAGATGCGGATTGGATTATTGGACATATAAGTATAAGAGTTAAAGAATCTACGGGACATTTATTTCATCTTTTTATTGACCCCAAATACCGTCAAAATGGATTAGCAAAAAAATTGGTAGATGCGACTGAGAATCATGGAAAAAAAAATGGATGTAAAACATTTATTTTGAATGTTGTTAAAAAAAATATTGAAGCAATAAATCTTTATGAAAAATTAGGATATGTGGAGGTAAATGAACCGGAGAAAAAATCACTTAAAATGACAAAAGTAATTTAGCTTATCATACAATCATTACACTGGTGACTCCCATCACCTTGTATCATTTGTTTTTTAATTCGAATAATGATAAAAACCACTGACACAACTAGCAACAATCCGAGAAGAATATTCTGAATCATGAGAACCCCAATAAAAGTCCACCTTGATATACAATTAAAGATCCGAAGTAAGCCAAAGCTGTCATATACGCCATCATAATAAGAGGCCATTTCCAGGAATTAGTTTCTCGTTTTACTATGGCAAATGTTGCCATACATTGTGCTGCATACACATAAAACACCATAAGACTTAGGGCCACCAAAGGTGTGAAAATCGATTTTCCTGTTACAGGATCTTTATCTCGTTTCATGGCTTCTGACAACGAGATATAATCTTCATCCCCATTTTCTACATTATAAATGGTGGCTAAAGTGCTGACGACGACTTCTCGCGCAGCAAAGGATGTCACGAGCCCTAGTCCAATTTTCCAATCAAAGCCTAAAGGCTTAATAATAGGTTCTATTGAATGCCCAATCTTTGCAGCAAAGCTATTATGAATTGATTGAGTTTTTCCATTTTCTGTTTCAATTTTAGGGAATGATGCTAAAAACCAAAGAACAATTGAAATGGCCATTATAATTTTTCCTGCATCGGTTACGAATAATTTTCCTCTTAGATAAACTTGTTGAAATACAGATCTAAAAAGTGGAGTCCGATAGGGCGGCAATTCCATAATAAATGTAGATTTCTTATCTGATTTTATCCATTTACTAAAAAAGAAGGATAAAACAATGGCTGTAACAGTACCTAGAAAGTACATGAAAATCATAGTTAGTCCCTGAAGACCAATGAAACCTAATACCTTTGTATTGGGGATAAATGCACTAATCATTAACGCATAGACCGGTAGCCGAGCACTACAACTCATAAGCGGTAAAATTAATATAGTCACGAGCCGTTCTTTCCAGCTATCAATAGTTCTAGTGGACATTATTCCTGGAATTGCACAAGCAAAGCCACTCATTAAAGGCAAAACAGATCGACCATTCAATCCCACTTTTGTCATGGCCTTATCCATCATAATCGCAACCCTTGCCATATAACCGGAGTCTTCTAAAATTGTCAGAAAAAAGATGAGAATTAATATTTGGGGTAAAAAGATAAATATAGCGCCAGCACCACCAATTACACCTTCTGCTAATAAATCGGTTAGAAGCCCTGCCGGTAAATGGGTCGCAACCCAATTTCCTAAAGTTGAAATTCCACTATCAATAAATTCCATAGGATAGGATGCACCTGAAAATATAGCTTGAAAAATAATAGTTAATACTCCCAAAAATATAATGGGTCCTATCCAGAGATGAGTTAAAATTTCATCCGCTTTTTCACTTTTAGATTTTTTATCAATTGGAATTTCTGCTTTAGGTACTGCCTGATCTAACCAATGATATCGAAGGACTGGCTCAAGTGTATCAGATGGAAAACCGATAATATTCAAATCCTGTTTTGCTTGAGAAATAATGGATTTTTCAGGTAAATCAAATCCATGTACTTTATCAACAGATGCTAGCCTTATAGCCAAAGATAATGAAAGTGAATTTGAAATTTTATAGTTCTCTTTAAACCAATCTTGTAAAGGCAATAATGCTGACTGAACTGGTGATGGAACTGTAAATAATCTTTGTTCAATTTCAGAGATACCACAGGCTGATTCTATTTCATTTTTTAAAGTATCAATTCCTTCATTAAATCGAGCCGAAACGGGAATGACTGCCTGGACACCTAAAGATAATTTTAGTTGATCACAATCAATATCAATAGATTTTTCACGGGATAGATCCATCATATTTAATGCGATAACAATTGGAATCCCTAAATCAATTAATTGTGAAGTTAAATATAGGTTTCGTTCTAGATTAGTTGAATCCACAACAGATATAATGCAATTCGGAATATCTTCGCCTTGTGCCCACTGTGCAAACTTATCTGCCACGATAGCTTCATCATGAGATTCCGGTACGAGACTGTATGTACCAGGTAAATCAATTACTTGCATTTTTTTATGGCCAATCGGGGCTATCCCAATTTTTTGTTCTACAGTTACACCAGGATAATTAGAAACTTTTTGATTTAATCCAGTTAATCGATTAAACAATGCTGTTTTGCCCGAATTCGGATTACCAATGAGAACTATTGATGGTAGTTTATTGTTCATTTAACGTTACAATTATATTATGGGCATCACATTGACGAAGAGATATCATTCCATTTCTAATTCGTATTTTTAAAGGTCCATTAAATGGCAAATGTTGAATCATTCTAATTTTTAATCCCTTCCGAAATCCCATTTCCATCAATCGAGATTTTAAATGAGAATCACCATTTAAGGTTTGGATAATTCCAATTTGGGAAGGTTTTAAATCAACAAGAGTCATGATTTATTTTTTCAAAGGTTTTACAAATAATTGATGGACGTGACGAACGACGGTATATCCAAACTCATTCGCTATTTTTTCCTGAAGATCTTCCAATTCTTGATTGAAATACTCTATAATATCACCTGTTTCTTCACAAACCATATGATCATGATGTTTATCATCTAATCTGGGTTCATATCGAAACCGCCCTTCTCCCAAATCCATTTTTCGAACGAAACGATTTTTAACTAAAACATCAATTGTGCGATATACTGTAGCCCTAGATACATTTACGCCATTATTCCGGATACTGATATAAATATCTTCGGCGTCTCGATGGTCATGATTGGAGCGAATTTCATCCCAAATCGATTGCCGCTGGTTGGTATATCTTAACCCCTCTTTTCGAAGGATATCTTTTAGTGCACCATTTGATTGATTCATTATATTGTTCCTTATTGAGAATGAGTCTCACAGGTAATATACGAAAATTAATCATATACTAAATAGTATCATTTAAACTAAATAGTGGTCGTTTTATTTATAAATAAAAACGAATTCAATTAAGAAATACTAAAAATGGTTCATTCCCAATCTTAAAATTATATTTTAAGAAAACTTGTACTATTAACTTATTTTTTTCAAGTTTGCATATTTAACGATAAGTTTCTTTTTGGTCCCATCTTTAAAAACAACACCAACTCTCTGGTTTTCACCTGTACCACTCAATACCATTATTTTCCCTGGTCCAAAAATTGAATGTTCTACCATATCTCCAGCTTTGAAATCATCAAATGTTGTTACTGTTCTCATGACAGTAACCTTGGTTTTCTTTTGCAATGAACCACCAATTACTCGACGAGTTAATGCAGATTCAAATTGAATTCGATCAAGAAAATCATTTGGAATTTCACCAATAAATCGACTGGGCATTCCTAAAACATTTTCACCACCCATCCTGCGACGATTTGTTGCATACAGTAAAAAGACTCTTTCTTGAGCTCTGGTGAGAGCGACATAAAATAAACGTCGTTCTTCTTCCAATCCTTCTTTTGTCTCTAAGGCTTTATAAAGGGGAAATAAACCATCATCTAAGCCTGAAACGAACACAACTGGGAATTCTAACCCTTTGGATGAATGAACCGTCATTAAAGTGACTCTGTTATCCGAATCATTCCAATGATCGATATCTGATAACAATGAAACTTCTTCTAAAAAATCGCTTAATGTTGAATCAGGACGTTTTTGGCAGAATTCATCTATACTATTTAATAATTCAACCACATTTTCATATCGTTCTTGATCATCCGGATCTGTAGATTTTTTGAATAATTTCAAGACGCCTGCTTCTTCAATCAAACTTCGAGATAGTTCATTTGCGCTTAGTTTTTTTCTTAAATCGTGATACTTTTTAATTAATTCATAAAATGAACTCAATGATTCAGATTGTTTACCTCTAATGGATAATTTTCCAGCGTTTTCCAACACATCAAACAATTCAATTTTATCTATAACAGATTGCTGAACACACTTATCCATCGTTTTCATTCCAATTCCACGTGGCGGAAAATTCACAATCCTTCGAAGAGAAATTGTATCTCTTAAATTAACAACCAATCGTAAATAGGCTAAAACATCTTTTACTTCCTTTCTGGAATAAAATCGAATACTCCCTACAATATTATATGGAATACCCATTCGACGAAAACTATCCTCCATTGACCTTGATTGTGCATTGGTTCTATACAATACAGCAAAATCACTAAAGGTTCTTTTCTTTAACTTAATTTCTTTTTCAAGAACCGAAATGATACAATCAGCTTCTTCAAGTTCATCTCGTGTTTCCATTAATCCAATTAATTCCCCTGAACCATTAGCTGCAATCAAGTTTTTTTCAGTTCGACGATCATTATTTGTGACAACGGATGTTGCTGCATCCAAAATCTGTTGAGTGGATCTATAATTTTTCTCCAAAGTAAAAATCCTACAACTTGGAAAGAATTTCTCAAAATCTAAAATATTTGACACATCAGCTCCACGCCACCCATATATAGATTGATCATCATCGCCAACAACACAAATTTGATGATTATTTTTAGAAAGACGCGTAAGAAAATGAAATTGCGGACGATTGGTATCTTGATATTCATCCACTAAAATATATTTCCATTTATTCTGATATTTTTTCAAAATTTTTGGGTGCTTATCAAATAGTTCTAAAGGATAGAGTAATAAATCATCAAAATCTAAAGCACCATTTTCACGTAGTCCCTTTTGATAGGCGCTGTACACCTCTACAATCGTTTTTTCAAGTATTGTCCTAGCCTTACGAGCTTGAGCGCTTGGTGTAATCATTTTGCTCTTAAAATAGCTAATTTGGTTTCGAGCATGATTCGGCGCTAATGTATCTTTAGTGATATTCATTTTTTTCAAGGTAACCTTTAAAAGGTCCAATTGATCCTGAACATCATAAATAGCAAATTGTGGACTTAAATCTAAATGTTTTGCTTCAATTCGAAGAAGACGTGCACAAACGGAATGAAAAGTTCCAATGGTAATGGGAAGGTTATCTGTATCCAATAGTTCCATAACACGTTCTTTCATTTCCTTCGCAGCTTTATTGGTAAAGGTCATTGCAAGAATATTATCTGGTTTATATAATTCTTCGCTAATTAGATAGAACATTTTATGGGTAAGAACTCGAGTTTTTCCACTACCAGCACCTGCAAAAATTAGAATAGGACCATCAGTAGCTTCCACAGCTGCTCGTTGAATTTTATTTAATTGTTTTAGACTCATTTTTTACGTTTTTTCTTCCTTAATTCTCTTCGAATTTTTTGTAATTGCTTTTTAGCAATGTTGTGATCTTTTTCATTTGTAGTAAAGGTATGATATCCGTCTCCTGTAGCTACAAAAAATAAATAATTATTTTTATCAGGATATAATGCTGCTTTCAAAGATTCTGCTCCCGGTGAATTTATTGGACCAGGAGGAAGCCCCTTATTCTTATAAGTATTATATGGAGATTCTATTTGTAAATCTTTGTATAATAATCGTCTTGGACCATCATCAATAATATATTGGATTGTTGGATCTGCTTGTAATCGCATACCACGATTTAATCGATTATGATATACGCCCGAAATGATAGGCCTTTCACTATTATAGATTGCTTCCCCTTCTATAATTGATGCTAGTGTAACAACTTCGTGTTCCGTCATATTTAATTCTTTAGCACGGTTACTATAAGATTCAATCCAGAAGTTTTTATATTCTTTAACCATTTTATTTAAAACAGATGATGGTGTATCTCCATCAAAAAACAAATAAGTATCCGGAAATAAATATCCTTCTATTGATGATGCTTGAATTTCATTTCTTCTTAAAAATTTTCTACTTGAACTAATTTTCAGGATATCATCAATTTCAAAACCCATGGTTTTATTTAAATGGTCTGACATTTGTTTTACTGACCATCCTTCCAACAATCGAACTTTTTTAACTTCAGGTGCACCATAAACTAATTGCTTTATAATATCATAATTTGAACGTGTATTCACCAACTGAAATGTGCCCGTAGGTATTTCCTTCTCTTTCCCCATCAATTGTACAGCCCAACGGAACATGTGTTCGTTAGATACAATATTCTTTGCATGAAGTTGTTTTGAAATATCGTTCAATGTTGAGCCTGATTTCACCATAACTTTTATTATTGAGTTTTGGTTTTGTTGGGGCCAATGCAAGATTATGATTAATAAAGTAATCATAATAGAAGCAATGATAATCCCCCAAAAGAGTAGAATCGACTTTTTCTTAAAATAATCTGTCATTTTGGGGCGGGAAATTATGATTTTACTAAGTGCTATGTCAATTTACTTTCTTATTATTTTTATAGTATAAAACCCTTTGGCACACATAGTTTAAAGCTTAATTTTCCCGTCTTCATGAGTAAACTTTTTCATAATAAAGATAATGATTCTTCAACAGCGTTGTTTGAATCTTGGGAATTTTCCAAAACAAATTATGTTTTATTTGGTTTAGGGTTGGTCCTAATAATCTCAGGATATTTTATTATGGCAATGGGAGAAGTAAATAGCTTTCAGAGCTTATCATTAGCACCTATCATGCTGTTTATTGGATACATTATTGTTATCCCAGCAGCATTGATTTACAGAAGGAATAAGCCTGAATCAGAAAATTTGGGATCGTAGTTCAGTTGGTTAGAACGCCGGCCTGTCAAGCCGGAGGTCG
>JABIHN010000076.1 GCA_018649625.1 Fidelibacterota bacterium
AATTCCAGCTAAATAATTTACTTGTGAAAAATAGGCTTCACTCTTTTGAATAAAGGCAATACCGGCTGGATTATAAGGAATTCCTGATACACCTCGAGCTGATGCTACATGGGCTCCGCCCATTCCAATGGCGCGAGCTGAAGTCTCTAATTTTAAAAAACCACCGGCGGCTGTTGCCACTTTTGTAACCACATCTGGGATATCTCTATATTGACCAAATAACAAAACAGGCATTAAGAGAACTATTAATAAATATCTCATCGAATCACCGCAAATTTGCCGATAAAGGGCTCGCTCATGGAGCTATTTGATTGTTCCACGTGAAAAAGATAAAGCCCTGGAGAAATTTCCTGATTATTCACAGATCGCATATCCCACCATGCATTCCCTGTTTCTTCATTATCATGTTCAATGGTGCTCACATGTTCACCATTTAATGTAAATATTGTAATAGTACATTGAGCTGGAATATTTGTAAACCTAATTTGTCTTAAATGTTCAGACTCTTTAAACCCTGAATGAACAATATATGGATTTGGAACCACCCCAACATTACTTAAATCAGATGTTGGTGTTACACCAGGATAAACTTGGACAAAATTCCGATCCAATACAGTTGTTCCTTTAGAATTTTCAATAGATGCATATCCATCAGGACTTGCCCATTGATCAGGATTTGAATAATTGGTATCAATTACAGCTTCGAACTGCCCGTCTCCCGTGTTTTTATAGGTTGTTCGGAAAGGAGGTTCTACCCCCATATCATAAGCAACTACAGAATAAGTATATTCTAATCCATCTATCACATTTTTATCAATAAAACGATATTTCATCGTATCTCCATTGATAACAATTGGTTCATCCAATCTAACAGCCTCAAGTCCGGAATCATTTCCCAAAGAAAACCACGGAAAATAAGGATCTTCTCCACGAATGGAATGGCCTCTATTTCCTTCTTCCTCGGAGCAATCATCATTAGAATAAACACAACGAACAGAATCTGATTCTGCAGATAAATCAAATTGTCTAAAAGGACGCCAACCTGCAAATATTCCTTCTGTATCAAATATCATATCTTCGGCTTCTCCCCACGCAGATCCACCATCAATACTTTTATAAATTTTGTATCCTTCAAAATCAGCATAACCCGTAACGACGTCTCTAGAACTTTCGGCAAAATCATTCCAATAGATATTCACTTCCCCTTGACCTGTTTCAGCATAGACGGTGGGTCGTGTTGGAGGAGTAAATCCTTGGTACCGAGAATTATACATCACTTGCGCAAATCGAGCATTATTAATGAGATCATCTTCATTTTGTCCAAAAATGATACAAAAAGAAAAAGGCACTTCTCTTCCTACAGGAAGATCAAATGGTCCACAACTCATAATTAGAACACAATCTAGGCCCGGTGGATCCCGTTCGTAAACGGGTTCAAGTTTTAACCCTTCAACCGAATCAAAATGTGGATTCAATTCAACTCCAAGGTCTGTACCCGGATTTGGAGTATGAAAATGCCATGCTTCTTCACCTTCACTTAAATTTGATGTATCTCCAACCATAAGTTTGTATAATATTTCTTCTTTATTTTTCGCAACAGGGCATCCTTCACTACCTGCATAACAACTACTTGAGTTTCCTTCAGGACCAACAACTCCAGGACGTTGATACCAATCGACCCAATGCCAATCGGTCATTTTTAACGGTTCACCCGGAAATATATCTATCGCTCCATCTAAATCAAGATCCACAGGGTCAGTTGCTTTGGGAGAATCTAAAAGCTGAGTTGCCACTACACCAAATTCTGTTCCGGGATGTGATGTTGCGGAAGGCTCATCTAAAGCAAATCCAGGAACCCCGGAAATACCATCATGATCTCCAATCATTGCCATACTAATTAACATTCGATCATCATTAACTTCAAATACATCCCAGTAATATTTCATGAAATCATCATCATTAGTATGAAGGCCCGAGACATACCCACTCCAATCTCCCATCAGTACATCTGCATCCATATAAAACCCAAGTGACATGCCACTATAATCAAATCCTTTTCCTCGATTCAATTTAGTTCCATCAGGCATAATCATTGCTTCTCCGGAAAGTTGAACTCCATTTGCATCTAAAATTGGATTGCCTTCTTCATCTTCAGCTTTCCAATCTCCACTTTCATTTCGCACTTTCATTGTCACAAATAAAATATCTTCAGCATAAGAAACACCATAAGAATGAGCTGTAGCTTTAATTCTAAGGCCCATAGGATATCCGGTTTGTTCATACATGTTATTTGTATTTACATTATTTGCGCGATGAGCCCACCGATCATCAAATTCCATATATACATCCATGTCCGAAATAAAACGACCTGGAACTTCTTCCCAACATTTAGGATCTTTTCTGGAATGTGTACATCCAGGCAAATTAATATTGTAATCTTCTGACCACCATCCTGGCCAGAAAGAATCCATTTCCCCTGTAGCTGGATTCATCTTTTTCGGCCATGTATCAGAATATGCAGAATGCGCTAAAACTGGATAAGTATCATCACCAGAAACCCAAGGTGTTCCTCCAAAAATATCTGAAGCGTTTAGCTCAGACTGATGTGAATTTACTCGCGACATAGTTGACGCATGCCAATCCGTTTTAGACTCTGAACTTATAAAATGTGATTCTGCAGCATTGGCACCATAATAAGAATAATTATCATCTGCAGTCCATTCTTCTAAATCTTCACCATAATCATAAAAATCAAATTGATCTTGTCGGTTAATGAGTGCTGGACGAAGCGCCCAAGGATAAATAAACCCAATTCGAGTTGATGTTTTATTCGGGTCTTTTGCGCCAAAAGTGCTGATTATAATTTTTCGATCTTCATGATTAAAATAAAACTGTTTATCATCTGTAATGTCATCAATAGAATATTTTTCATTATCTGGAAGGTATAAACCATCATCATTATCTAACTCAAATAATATACCTTTAAAAATGGTGTCACCCGTAGTAGGAAACCACGCATCATATGCATTCGTAGATTCCCAAATACTTCGAGCAGGAAACCCTTCTGAATCAATAATGGTTTCTAGATTTTGCCATGAATAATGTGCTACATTTTTATGACCAGGAACTGCCGAAATAAATGAAACAGCTGGTAAATAAGAATAATCGCCCCAAATTCCAGATGGATGAAAATCCCAATTAATAAAGCTTCCATAATTAGTGATAGCACTCTTAACTCGACCCTGATCAACAAATCCTTTTGCTCGATCGCTCATAGGATTTGTCGGAAATGGATTATCTCCAATTTTTGCAACAGCTGTTTGCCTAAATGGGTCAGATGTTCGATTATTATTTGTTTTAATTCGCCCATCAATAGCAAATAAGGTTCCAACAAAAAAAATGAGTGTAAAATATTTAATCATGACTTGTCTCAATCAAAATCTATTCTGATAAAAAAGTTTATTTCTCGGGGGGAAGACAACCGCCAAGGGCGATCGTAATAAGCACTTGATTTATTTGCATATTTTCCACTTCCACTTGGATCAGATCCAGGGAGCCCAACAAAATCAGTATAATAAGTTCCCGGATCATCGGGTTTACCTGTCATTGCATATACATCCACAGGATTTCTTATATCTAAAACATTGAAAACATTTAACCCCAATGAAAAGCGATGGCTGATAAATTCAAAATATTTTGAAAAGGAAATATTAACATTTTTATAACCTGGTCCTCTCTTTGAATTGGGATGTCTCGCATCTTCCGAAGGATCTTTTCCTTTAAAAATAATGGGTGTGTATGGATAACCACTTTGGTAGAATGCTGTCATACCAGCTTGAATTCCAAAAGGCAAAAATGTATAAGCATAATACGTAATATCATGAGGACGATCGTATGATGCAATACTTTCCTGACTTGGTGCATCCACAAATTGTCCTGAAATACTCGCCCAAGGATATTCACTATTGGTTTTAGCAGTAGAGAAAGTGTATTGTAACATTGAACCGAAAAACTTTCTTCGCCACTCGAGGGTTAGATCAATCCCTTTTGCTGATCCATAATCACCATTAGATGCAATATTATATTGATAGACGCCTGATCGCTCAAGTGTATAACGAGTCAATTGATCCATATCTCGAACCCAAGCACCAATGGAATATGACCATGTTTGCCCCACTTGCACATTAAAGGCAACCTGATAAGATTGCGTCCGTTGCGCTCGCATAGTTGCATTTCCAACTGCCCCTTCACCTTCTTCAAACAAATCTTCCGGATCTTCTAAGCGATTTGTATTTAAATAAACATTTTGATAAACGGGCGTTTGATAATATAATCCATAATTAAAGGTAAAAGTTGACTTATCCGTTATCACATGACTAAAGCCAAAACGTGGACTGATTTTATAGAGCCATTCAGATTCTTTTAAAAATACCTTTTGGTGAGCTAATCCTGCAATATCATCCGCTTTTTCACCTTTATCCCACTTATTATTATCATTTAAATCTGAATAGTACCAAGGCCTTCCTGGACTAAAGTTTCCAAGAGTATCGCCCCAAACCTGAGTATTATAATGTACCATGTCAATTCGAATACCATAATTAATAACCATCCAAGGAACTTCAAATGTATTTTGGATATATCCGTTTAATTCTTCAGGCTCCCTAAATTCATCCCATTGACCATTTTTATTGGCATCAGTATAATTTTCCCCTTTATCCCATCGGCCATTACCCTCGCCCGGATCGGCTTCTGTATAATCAGGGTCACCAATTACCAAGCCATCAGGACCTGTATCTTGCCAATATTCTGCAAATGTTTGAACAAGTGCACCTGAACCTCGGAAAGGGTATTTTACTTCATAAAAATTGAGCTTATGGTACTTATAATCAAATCCGGTTCTAATTTTCCAATTATCGGTAATTTGGCTAGTTAAATCAAAACGTATTTCATCCGTAATTGCCCTTGAATCTGCATAAAAATTATCATGTCCACCAAAGGTTCGTTCTTCATCCCAAGAAACACCTGTACCATCAGGCATATAATAATATGGGTTTGCAGCTCCTGAGAAAAAATTCATATTAAAGGGACTACTATTAAAACCTGGAACATTTTGCCATAAAAGTAAAACACTATTGTAATCATAAAATGGCTCGTAATCTTCATACATTTCAGGTTCTAACCAATAATCACCATCACGTTCCATTAAACCTTTAATTAATTCAGGACCATCCCAAACTCCATCATTATCTGAATCTGAAAATGATTCACCAGTGTCCCAAATACCGTTTCCATTTTGGTCATTAAACTCTTCTGCCAATTCCCAATTCCATAGCCCTGGTTCAGCGCCATGGTACCAACCACTTCTTTCATCTACATTGGTATATCGAATCGTATCACCATCTTCACCAATTGTATAGGGTACAACATATTGATTGTCTGGATCAGAAATATCTTTATATCCGGCAGGATGTCGCCATTCAAACCAATTGGGGTATCCATCTTTATCATTATCTTGCCAACGAACTCCTTGGAATTGATCTTGTATAAATCTTGAAGCTCGAAGCGTATAAAACGTTCTTTGGGTCAAAGAATGATTCATTTCAAAATTATAGCGATAAGTATCACGAAATAATTCATTTTGTCCTTTATCCCAATATAAATATTTCAGTCCTAAGGTTTGACGATGGTTAGCGACTTGCCAATATGTACCGTGAAATCTGAGTTTATTTGTGAGTTTATAAGTGAGTTTTGCAAATACATCCCAAGTCTTATTAAACCCAAACCCACGAAATCCAGCCACATCATCCCAAGGATAAACAAGGTTTTTTTTATTTTTCGCTAAAGCATCTAAATCTATATCTTCTTCATTTCGAATAAAAGTTGGGCCATCTTTCCAAAGACCATTATTCCCTTCAAATACTTTATCATCAAATTCATAAACACTGAAATTTTCATTTGTTGTGTATTGACCTGACACCCAAAATGATAGTTTTGGAAGACCTAGAATAGGGCCACCAATACCAAAATTATAATCATTATAGCCTCTTAGAAGGTCATAATTATCCGTTGTTCTATCATACCCTTCACTCGCAGCTCCAATAGCATCATTTATCAACGCACCTATCGAGCTTGATTCAAATTTAAAACTGTATTGAATTTTTTTACCACCAGAATTAGTGTGCCAATTGGAAACTGCTGATTGAGCATCACCGTATTCCGCGTTAAATCCGCCTGGTTGCCAATCAAATTCTTTTACCGCAAATAAATTCAATCTGGTTCCTGAACCAATTGAACCAAAAATAGGATTACGAAGATACATTCCATCCATCATGTAGGCGATTTCACCCGAGCGTCCACCTTTCACGTGAATTTCTTCAATTCCACGTTCTTGATGGTCAGGAATACCCTTTTCGCGACTTTCAACCTTAACCACACCCGATTGTAATGTATATAATTCAGATAAATCACGAATCGGTAATGATTGTATCGCTTCCTTACTGACAGTTACTTTTTTGGATGTACTACCCTTTTCAACCAAAGCACGTTGGCCAATAACTTCTACTTCGTCCCCATCAACTGCTGCAACTGGGAGTTTAAAATTCAGCCAAACTGTTTGATCCATGAGAACATGAACACTTTTCATGGTTTGTTTTTGATATCCCATCATTTGAACAACAACATCATAATTACCAACAGGAATATTTAATATAATATAATTTCCACCCATATCGGCGGCGGCTCCCAACCCTAATTCTGGAAGATAAATATTGGCACCCGGAAGAATACTCCCTTCTGAATCAGTTACTTTTCCGCGAATAGTACCATCTGTCCCAGCAATTAAAACAGATGAGATTAATAATAAAAAGATGAATTGAATCAATCTAATCATTCTCTGAGTTCCCGAAAGTCAAGTGTTTGAATCCCTTTTTGGGTGCTCACACGGAACGGTTCAAAATTAAAATCAGGATGATTTCCAATATCTCGTAATTCAATCATTTCTACTGGTGTTGTCATTTTTCTAAAAATGCCACCTCCTGCTGAAATATCCAATGATGTTAATTCAATACGATTCAATCCCACCCATGCTTCATTATTCTCATCCGGTGGCCCATTTAAGGTTAAGTCAGAATCATAGGGATGTTCAGTCCATCTAACATGAATTTCACTTTTAACTAATCCTTGACCTTTTGCAAGCCAAGTTTCAGTTCTTTGACCAAAATCAACACCACTTCCCATCATAGTCATCGTTGTAGTTTGGGTTACTTTAAAACAATCTGTGAATGTTGTATCAACAGCAGGTTCATCTTCACTTATTCTTCGTCCAGCTGGAACTGTAACACTGGCTGATTCCACTTGATAAGATTTTTCAATAAAGTAAACGGCGATACTGGTTGTATCATAATAGGAAGTATCGATTTGTTCGCCGTCACGAAGTAACCCATTATATGTATAATATAAAACTTCACTTTCTAGCTTATTCTTGTGCCAAAACCCATCTTCCATTTGACTGGGGTTAAAATAAAATCCAACTGGAAGAAAATAGGCTGGATATACTACTTGATTCAAATGATTTGGCTCATGGAAAATATGGTAATTATAAAATTTCTCTGTAGAACCACCAGCAGATTGTGTCCATTCAGATTTGGTAATATAATAATCATCTTCTGATAAAGATGATCCTGAAATATGTCCCACTTTTTCTTTTGTATAGAGTGAAACAAGAGAGTCGACATTATCAACATATTGTTGTTTCAAATCATAAAAATCTACTTCTTCAATAATATTTGTATAAGTCTGTCCCCAGCGGCTAGTTATACTATCGCCTAAAACAATTTCGAGAAGAACAACTGGGTTTTCTGGGTCTGCCCAATCCACAATCAAATTATTTGGCTTTTCACCTATTAGATAAAGATATGTCTCATCAACTCCATCATTGTTTAAATCTTTTAAGGTGAATTCTTCTTCTTCGTCAAATATCCTATTTCCGGTATCACTAAAGTCTTCACCATCTGTGTAAGTCCCACTACCATCCGAATCTACAAATGCTTCAGCAGCATCCCGTAAATTATTGCAATTACGATCCTGATAAGGTTCAGCTAAATCATATTCACCATCTTCATTAATATCATAAAATGGTTCGGCTGGGTCCCATATTCCATTTCCAGTATCTACAAATTCGTACGCAACTGAGATGGTAGTATTCCCATCATAATCTTGAATAATATCATCACCAGCATCATATTCGCCATTCTCATTATTATCACTATACTCATATAGAATTTCGTAATTACCATCCCCGTTATAGTCTTGAACAACAGCTTCTGATCCATCCAATACACCGTTATCATTACAATCTGTATTGATTCTAAAAACCAGAGAATCATCGCTAAGTTGCTGTTTTGTAAATTCAAATGTTGTAATAAATCGAAGTTGCTCATCAGTATAAAAAACGTAATTGGTATCATTCCATTCAGCAGAATCAACAAATAAAATTCCATCATCAATAAAAGGTGTATCCACAATTGCCCAATAAGCACTCACATCGAAAGTATCATTATAAAAAAGCATCGAATCAGCCAATACCCAATCAGAGTTTACAAGCTTATATCTCTGGAGAGATGGTTCTGCTTCCAAATTCCATTCGAGCGATTCCAAATTCTTAAAAGGTGTGGATCGCATTAAAACTGAATCCGGGACAATTGAATCTTGAACCGATAGGGAATCAATATAATGACGTTGAGTAAACTCCAATTCATCATCGGGTGTCATAGAAAGCATTTTATCCCGAAATGTATGATAATTCATTTTGGGTGGGTCTTCTCCGAATAAGTTATAATAATCTGTATAATTACCATAGTTGCTCATCAAATTTGGATTATATCGAAAAAATTCAGCATTCAACTCATTTTCGAAATTATAAAAATATTCTGATATGGGTCCTTGAATTCCCCCTAGATTTTCATGGAGGGTATTTTTAAAGGATGTAAGTTTCTCTTCATCAGCTTCAGGCTTTTCACAGCTCCAAAGAAGAAATGACATTCCAACAAGTAATAAATAGGAAAATTGTTTTTTCATTAAATTGATAAAATCTAAGCAGGTAGTAAGCAACAAATTTAAGTATGAACGCAATATAATTCGTTGCTTTTTTTAATGAACCCTAAATCACACACTATGAATAATACGAAACACACAATTTATTTACTCACTTTTTTTATATCAATCTTGTTGGGAGATTTAGCCAGCCCAACTCCATTTAAAGTTCTACAACCCAATGGGCTAGAACTTGAAATTGTTAATCGAGGGAATCATCTTCAAGGATGGCATGAATATAATGGATGGACCATTCTCAAGAATTCAAATAATTGGTGGGTTTATGCTAAAGGCAGTCTTGGAACGCAGCTAACCAGCTCCCTTTTAAAAGTGGGTATTGATGCTGAACCGAATCCTTTGTCAAACTATATTCAAAAAGGAATTCGCCCTGAGCCACACATTCTTACTGATACTGCACCCTTTCCAAATTTAAGTATTGCAAGAACAGACACATTTCATGTACCTCTTATTTTGGTCCAATTCCCAGATGCTCAAGCCACATATGATTCAACTGATTTTGAATTAATTATGAACCAAACTGGCTACAACCATCTAAACTATGATAATACTGGAAGCTTTAAAGACTTTTTCCAAGAAATTTCTTATGGACAATTTTTACCATCTTCTGAAGTATCAAATTGGATTACAGCGCCTCATAATCATGATTATTATGCCTACGGTAATCCCGATGGATATCAGCATGTAAAAGAGTTAGTACGTGCCATGGTCGATTCATTAGAAGCAAGCGGGTTTGATTGGTCTAAATACGATAATGATGGCGATGGAAATGTGGATGCGCTCAACTTACTTCATCAAGGTTCGGGTGCCGAAGAAGGCGATCATACAAATATTTGGTCTCATAAATGGAGTTTGGGGAATCTTGCTGTTACTTATGATGGTGTTACAATCAATAGCTATACCATGAATCCAGAAATCCAAAATGGAACCATTGTTGCAATCGGAGTATTATCTCATGAGTTTGGACATGCATTAGGACTACCGGATCTTTATGACACTGATTATTCATCCACGGGTGCTGGAAAATATGCATTAATGGGGAGTGGGTCCTGGGGAACTAGCGGAACATCACCTTGGTATCCATCTACTATGATTGGTTGGTGTAAAAATCGACTTGGCTGGGTTAATGTTGTAGAAATCACTGAAGATCAAAATAATGTATCTCTTCAACAATCCTATTCTAATAATACGATTATTCGTGTGAATCATTCCCAGGTGACGGAAGAATATTGGTTGATTGAAAACCGACAAAAAATTGGGTCTGATACACTCATGCCTTATCCCGGATTAGCGATCTGGCATATTAATGATAATATTGCTCAAGGATGGGGTCCAAACAATAACGAACCTTATTACGGTGTTGGACTCGAACAAGCAGACGGATTATTTGGTTTAGAAAATGGTGGTCCAAGTAACGGCGGCGATATATATCCCGGCGATACAAATAATCGTGAATTCAGCCATGCATCGGCACCCAATACTACCAGCTTATATGGTGAACCATCCATGACACGAATTGATAATATTTCAGATCCAAATGAGTCTATGACTTTTGATGTGGCTTATGGTGAAATTATTTTAGCAGAAGCAACTATTGATGATGGGGTTGGAGTCGCCTATAGTCAAGGAGTCATTCCTCTAGGTTTAAATAATGATATGGATATATATGAATTCCAATTCACTTTAGATTTTTCGCCTTATATCGTGGATATTATTGAAATTACACCTACCGAAAGAACCACATTTGATTCGGTAGTTATTGAAAATAGTTCAGTCACATTAATTAATTCTGTTATTACCGCGGGGAGTGGGACGATACTCAATATAAATCTTTTTAATAATACAGGTATTGAAACTGATGTGCTCGTTTCTTTTGACCATTGCATTGGATATACAATAGAAAACCAGGAAGTAGGCATTACCATTTTAGACGAGGCAAGTTATCA
>JABIHN010000077.1 GCA_018649625.1 Fidelibacterota bacterium
ATGCGACAATAATAATAAATCAAATACATCCAATATATTATCAAAATTCAAGTTTGCTATCTCCCACTGTTCGTCTGTTAAATTTTCTTGGTTCATAATCATATTTACTAATAAAATAAAATCAGATACATCAACCAATTGATCCCCATTTATATCTCCATATCCCATGGCATAATCTAACCCTTTATAGAATTTCATAACGGTGAATTTCCCATCAATATCACTTCCATAAACAAAATCGTTTGCTGTATATTGAAAGATCCCCCAATTCCCAACCCATGGTGGTGACGGATCATTGCTTTCAGGATAAGTATCAAAATAAGCAGATTCTATAAGAATTGATGGATTGCTAAAATCTACAATTGACATTCCATAAGTATAATTAGATATAAAGATACGATTACCCAATACTTGAGCGTTATGTGCAATAGAGTTTTCGCCTAAATATTCACCGGTAATCTCAATATTATTTAAATCTTCAATGGACCAAATTTTGACTGTTTTGGAAACCGTTTCTTCAGTTGTTACTACATATTTCCCATCATCTGATGGCCAAATAGTATGAACATATCCATTATTTAAAATTTGAACTCTTGCCAACAATTCAGGGTTTGTCTTTTCCGCTAAATTATAAATCGAAAAAGAACCTCGCCATCCTTCAGCAATGTAAACGGTGTCATTTCGAGCAAAAGCATCGTGAATTTGCTCAGTGTTGATAAAGCTAACATCTACAGGAGTTTCCGGATTATTTATATCTATAACTCGTAAACCATCATGGTATTGGCCACATACATAAGCGAACCCAGTTTGAGTATCAATAGTCAGATTATGAGAACGAACTTGATCATTATAAACATATGATTCCACAAGATGAACACTATCTGGAAGACCGGATAAATCAATAATTTGCATTCCTTCATTCTCACCAGTATTTTCACTAACAACAAACGCATAGTGCCCAAATGTTTTTATATCTCTATGGTAGTAAGGGTCATTATAAGTTGGACCTAACACGGTATCAATTATTGCCAAATCTTCGGCACGAATAAAAACCACACCTTCTAGAATTCCCATTATAGCATAATCTTCACCATCTGGACTTGTATATCCCCAAACATCAGAGCCACCATTACCAGCATTATTTGCATTAAACTGGAGTTGACCATGTAGCGTGAAAATATCTTCTGCTGATAAACAGCCCATGGTGAATGATAGAAATAATATTTTGAAAGTAATTTTCATTAATGATTCCATATTAACACTTTATTAACTTTTATAGCTAGCAATATAGGTACTCTTAAATAGTTTTCATCATTTTTGAAATATCTTTTAATGTCTCAAGGTATGAAGTTTTGCCTTCAATCATCTTTTTTTCATAGTTCATCAACCCATCTCTTCGATGAATTAAGAAAACTGTTCCACCACCTTCTTTCCGAGCTATAACATTTATGCGAGATATGAAATTTTCATATGAATTTAACTCTAATTTGAATTTCTCCATTTTTTTTGAAAGTTTTTGAATCTTTATTGAATAAGCTGAATTGTGCTCTTGAAAAATTGCTTCATTTAACATTTGATTAAATCGATCAAATTGGGGTTGAATTAATTCCCGTTTATATTTTAATTGGTATAACTCTTTTTTTAAAGGAACTGAAATTTCTTTAATAAAAATAAGTCGTTTTTTTCCCTTTTTAAATCCTTTTCTTAATCCTTTTATCCCCAACGAGTACCTAAGTTGTGATTTCTGAATTTCAGAATTTAATCTAATAAATATTTCTCGATACGTCATATCCGCTTTTTTATTATTTGATTCTAAATTTGCAGATTTAGACTTTTTCATTCGCCGAACCATTTTAATAATTTCTTTTGTTAAACTATCTACGGTTGTGACTGATGTTGTCATTATATAATAGCTTGATTTTAAACGATTATATATCTTCTTTTTATTATCAAAATAATAGTCCAATTCAGTATTCATTATTGCATCGAGATCTTTCATTTCTCGAGAAACACGTTTAGACCATTGTCGGGTATCTAATATTCGTACATCCAAAGAATGAACATCCAGCAACTGCCACGATTTAACTCGTTTTTCTGCACATCCTGAAAATAAAAACAGGGCTACCGCAATTGCGAAAACCCTGTTAATGTTGGACTTGGATTTAATCAAGTATCTAAATTTCCAGCTTTATCCAAAATCAGTAAATCATCATAACCACCAATGTTTTTATCATTGATTATGATTTGGGGTACAGTTCTTCCCCCGGTTACTTCAAAAAGGTCATCTCTACTCCACCCTTTATCTTCAATATTAATATCTTCAAATTCCAACCCACGATCTGAGAGCAATCGCTTTGCATTCCTACAGGATGGGCACCAACTTGTTGAATATAATTTTATCATCATTTTCTCCAGATTATTTATATTTATTTTCCACAATATTTTTAAAAATGTCTAAACAAAAGTTTAACTATTTCAAGAAAAGTATTTTCTGAATTTTTATTTTTTCACCATAGGACACCCTAAGAAAATAAGTCCCCGACGATACAGATTTCCCAAATTTATTAGTACCATTCCAAGCAACCTTATACTGCCCTTGAACCATCATTCCATTTTGAAGAATAGTAATTTCTCGTCCTAAAATATCATAAATCGACATTCTGACAAATTCTACTGTTGGCAATTTTAAATCAAAATTAGTTATTGGATTAAATGGATTTGGATAGGCCGGACTTAAAATAAACTCATTTGGAATTAACTCTCCATCCACTGCCAATGGAGCAACATAATTAATTGGGGCTTCTGTTGTAAATCGAATTACTCTTTCATTCTCTAAGATTGCAGCTCCAGGAGCATATACATTATTAAATACATATTGTAGCCCATAATTTTTTTCGGGTGCTTCAATACCCACAGTGGAATAATTTTTCGTCACGTCAACATCATCAATTTCAAGATATTGAAAATCAATAACACCATTACCACTTTCAGTTGGCATGGAATCCTGATTGTACAAAATAATTTCGAAAGTTTCTTCTGTCACTTCATCATAGCCATTTAGAGCCCTCGACCATTCAATAATAAAACGTCCGTTCGTTTCATCATACCAAGAAAAAACAGTTATCCAAATATCAATTTCTCCATCATTATTTGAATCAATCGTTTCAAGATCGTCTGAAAAAGGCGCCAACATTGCTTTCGGCCCCATATACATGGGAATAGACATATTCCAAAAATAATCAATATTACACGGTTCAAAAGACGTCCATCCATTAGAGCTCACTGTAATCTGATTGTAATCAACACCGTGATATTTGAACGTAAACGGCAGTTCAATATTTACATGATCATCATCACCTAAAATATACTCAACACCATTGGATCCATTATAATCTGGATCTAGTTCTACCCAGTCAAAAGTGGGTGTTTGGTCAAATCCAACATCGGTATCATCATAAGCCCAATAGCCGTAATTATTGGGTGCCACAGGAATATTTGTTGATGGCGGCTCAATATGGAGAGAAACTTCCTGTGTAAAAATTGTGTGTCCCGATTTTTGAAATTTCATCAAAAATGATAAGTCACTTCCATACGCCACATCGCCAATTTCAATCATATAATTGGTACCGTGTGAACCTGCTTCAAAAGGAAGAAATGTTGAAAACATGTCTGACGCCGGATTCAATATTGACGTTGCACCTTCAGATATAGCTTCTATTGACACCCAAATTCCAGAATAACTTGCATGTGAAAAGTTATTAATAAGCAATGTTGAATTTATTGCTGAATTAGGTGAAGCTGAATTTTCGAAGGAGACATCAAATACAGGGTCTTCTAAATCAATCACAAATTTGCAAATTGAAAGTCCGTCTGCATCATTCAAACTACCTAAAACACTTTGCCCTACATCTACTGAATAAATAGCAAAATCTATACTGTTGAGTGTTGTTATTTCACCGGGAGAAAGAGAAGGAATATTCACTGAAAATGAACTAGGTATTACACCATCAGAAAAATTAATTCCTCCAGTGAATTCATTTGTAGCATCATTACTTATATTTTTAAGAGAGAGCGACAAATTTATCATTTCACCTAATGCAGGCTTTTCGCCAGCATATTGAAAAACATAAGATAAAGATGAAATAGCTAACTCTGAAGTTGCATTCTGAATATCAGACATTTCATATCCCTGAATAAATCCACCTTTATTCGCATAAATATCTAAATTTGAAATTCCTTCCACATCAATAGTGGCTATAAATCTTCCCGAAATATCTGTTAATCCTTTTGCCAGTAAATCACCATCTGACATAATACTAATTACAGCATTTTTTACGGCATGTCCATTTGAATTATTAACCAACAAATCTACCATTCCATCAGTATTGCTAATATTTTCAGTTGAAATTATAAATTGGTTTGGAGTATCCAAATAAACAGGTAAAGATGGATCACCGAGGATATTGTAAACATGGGCATAAAATTCTTGAGCTTCACCTTGACCATTTTGTCCTGGAAATTCTTTTAGTAATCCAGATTGACCAGCTTGCATTGCGGGACCTAATTCTACCACGCCGTAATTCAACATTGCATCATAAGTATAGGCATTTATCACATTATTATATTTTGTGCTTGTATGCAAATCAGATGGACCAATAAATGCGACTCCACCTTTTGGTACAGTGGGTGTTCCTCCACGTAAAACAGCTTCTGACAAACAAGGATCAACATTGTTTGCAAAATCATTGGAATTACAGACCCAACTCATAAAAACGGGCGTAAGCCATCCATTATTTAAATCATTCACATCATCCACATGAAATTCGGGATAATGCCAACCATTTGCATCTCCCCACCCTCGATAATTCACAATTCCTACACCATTATTGATGGAAGGAATTATATAAGAAGCGCCTTGTTGAACCGGAGGATAAAAAACTGTATCTATCTGGCTATAGCCATAATTTAATAATTCATCTCGTAGCCAATACGATGTCCATTTAGGCGTAATGGGAATCGGATAAGAATTAGAATAATTTCCCGCAACAATGAGACCACGATCTAACCAATCTGAATTATAAGCCAAAGGATCTTGTACATATTTCATTGTTTTAGCCATTATCACCGCTAAATCGGAAAGCGAATCAATAGACCATCGTCCAATAAATACATCTGGAATATTGTCATCGCCTAAAATATAGGAATATTTCTGGTCAGTTACATCATTGTCGGGGCCATAATAAAATGAGGGAAATGAAGCAAATCCATCAACATCCCCAATTAATAGGACATATTCCAACATAGGATCTTCTTCTAATTTATTTGCAATAGTTGTTTTTATGGATTCCGCCGAAGAACCTGCAACGGATAATGCAATAACATCTACATCAAATCCTTGAGAATTTTTAAATGCTACAAAATCACCCAAATATTGAACAATACCATCTGGAGCAATAATAAGAAATGTCCCACGTTGTGGATTAATCTGCGATGGTAGTAAATCATAATGGCTCGTTACCATATTGGCAAATGCCAATGGAATTGCTTGTCCAACAAGTTGATTTTTTATTTTCCCACGGAAGGTCAATCCTTCTCCTACTAACAATGAGAATAAAATGAAAATAAGAATAAACGTTTTTTTAAAAAGATTCATATTTGTTACCTATTTGTTTATGCTTAGATAAATTAAGCATATCTATTTCTAGTTTTTGAGTATAATACATTTTCTCACTTGGTGTTGAGACGCTGTTTCTATACTAACAAATAGCATCCCCGAGCTTAATGAGTGCCCATTAATATTATTAAGATTCAGATCTATAAATTGTCTACCTGCGGACATTTTTTTCAAATCAATTGATTTGATTTCCTGGCCCAAAAGGTTAAAGATACGAATAGTCCCTTTTCCACCTGGGAAATTTGTCAAATCCATTTGAATTTGTCCATTAGACGGATTTGGATAAAGACCTGAAATTCTCATTGGAATTTTTGGTGAAATTGTACTTTCAGATTCTACAATATCTAAAAAGTTATCCTGAAACGAATAAAGCGTTAATGATTCCAACTCCCACCCACGGTAATTCACCGTTTGATCGGGAAAGAATTCTAGTTTGACCTTCACTTGGGTGAATCCAGAATCGGAAATCGCGGTGATAAAATCCGTTTCATAATGAGCCCAACGATCACCTGACCAACTTTTTTGACCCATTTCATTTCCATTTACATCCAAAATAGAAATCCTAATTAAATCGTTATCCCATTCCGTTTCATATTTATGATTTACCGATACAACGACACGATTCGTTCCTGAAATATCAATGAGCTCTGATTCCATCCATTGGACTGATAAAGTTGTGTCCCCATTGTTATACAAATTGTTTTCTTGGGAACGAAGAATGACATTCCCTGCATACCACTGGCCTTCAGCATTCTCCCAGGGCCAAGATTCACTTAAAGGTTGTGGTACACCATAAAAATATGGAATTTGCAGCGTTACGTCTGAATTAAGAAATATTTTTGTATCCCACGGAATAAAGTTATCCAACATAGGAAACGATATTGTATAGACTCCAGAAGGTAGATTGAAAAAATTATCCCCCGAAGTGATTTGTATAGGCATTTGACCAAATTCCGTTTTAAGAATTCCATCTACCGTATTTATATCGTCGGTATCATGATATAAAACCATATTTACATCATAAGTAGGCGCAGGAACCAAATTAATGTTTTCGGTGGTGATGCCACTATTATTCGCTACAGTTGAAAATTCTTGAGGAAGGTAACCATCAGCTTTGATTGAAAAAGTATATGTTCCAGGTGACAAGATACGTCTATATCGGCCAAATTCATTGGTGATGCGTGATTTAAGGACAGAGCCGGTATGTTCCATGATTTCCACAATGGCGCCTTGTATGGGCAGGTTTGTTGTTGCATCATAGACGATACCAGTGACTTGTGCAGCGTCAGCATAATACCCAATAATTCGATTCATTAAATAAATCATTGCTGGACTATTTCTTTCAATAGTGTCTTCTAATAAGGAACTATCTGGTTGAAGATTTGCAGTTCCACATTCCACGAGATATTGTATGCATCCAGTTTCTCGATAAAACCAATCATGGATTTTTCCATTTCGAGATCCACTTAAAACAGATAAATAGGTTCCAGTTCCATCCTCTGTATTAATTAGTCCCGCAAAATGATCTGAAATTGTTTTCATAATACCTAAATCAGGTGAGTCTTTTGAATCTTCCCACCGCCAAGATGTAAATACCTTTTCTGATAAATTACCCGATCTTGAACTATGCCAAACAATGGAAAATGTGAAATCATTCTCTAAAGCTAAATTTCGAATTGCAATGGCTTCTCCTTCTGAAAAAGGATTTTCTCCCTTGTAATAGTCATAATGAGAAGCGTAATCAGAATTGTCCGGTTCAAGAAAGGTATCACCAAATGCCCAATTAAAATCAAAGTTTCTATTTAAATCAACCCCATCTATATCATTACCAATTGATGGCTCATAATCAAAAATTCCGTTAGGGAAAGGTCCAGTAGGTGAAAAATCGGTTTTATTTTTGCGATAACTCATATCCAAGCCTTCATGAATTACGTTAAGTCCTTCAGGATTGGCAGTAGGAATAATCCAAATATCTAAATACTGTTTCAAAATATTCATATGCGTATAATTATTTGCATCAGGAAATAATAAATTGTTCATTAAGTCTAAAACAATTTCAACACCCAATACTTCTTCTGCATGGACTTGTCCTACAAATAAAACTCGCGGTTCATCTTCTTTAATATCTGCATTATCAGAAATTCGAACTGCAAGGATTGGAATATTTTCTTGTGAAGAGAATCCAATTGTATCTAAATGAAACCAACCATCCAATTCTTCCAATTGATCTAAAGAATCCAAAAGTGAATTTATTTCTGCGACAGAATGGTAACGACTATCCAAGTTTTGCCCATTTAATAAAATGAGATTTGAGATAAATATTAAAATAAATATAGATATTTTCATTTGACTATTTATTAGTATCCAAGAGGTTTGGATTAACACAAATAATAAATGAAAACTTGATAAAAACTGATTGCATAATTCAATTATTACTTTAAGTAAGTAATCTTACCTTGTTCTATTGTGTCACTTGTCTTGAATTCATAAAAATATATTCCAGTAGGGGCCAATTCACCTAAGCTATTTTTCCCATTCCAACTAACAGTATAATTTCCACCAAAGCCCGGAAGAATTAATTTATTTAAAACGACTCTTCCTGTAATATCATAGATTCGAAATTCTACTGCTTCATGCGCTGGCACTTTAAAATCAAAATTTACTTGCCCGTTAAATGGATTTGGATAAGCCGAATTAAGAGAGAACTGATTTGGGACTTCGCACTTATCACAATTTGAATCGTTTGATAACAATACCGCTTTCATAAGTGTGCGACCGTAAAAATTGGCTAAATCTTCTTTCCCTGAACTTCTATAATCAACCCAACTTAAGAAATATTCTTCGCCACTGTTATTGCTTACATTCACATCTAGTTGTTTATGATACGCTATACAAACAGGAAATCCATTTATTTCAGTAGTCATCCCTTGACCAATAACATACCCCGAGCCATATAAATCGACTCCATTAATTAATAATGGGTCTTCATTGATATACCCCCGACCATCTTCCCATAAAACCATAAATTCATCATCTTGAATAGATGTAACCAATGGATTATAATTATGTAGTGTATCCATAACTACTGAAGTAAACTGAATAGGATCTTCAATAAGACTACCATTACTTAAATTGAGAATTTGACCAAATATTTCAAAATTTTCTCCACTTCTATTATCTTCCCAAGTTAAAAAAGATTTCGTTCCAGTTTCATTCACATCAAAAGAGAAATACCCGGAAGCACCTTGATCATTTTCAGCATCTGTAATAACGACTCCTCCTTCAGGAAATACAATATCCCCGTCCCATGAAATAACTTGCGCAGCAATATCTGCAAAAGGGTTTTTTTGTATCCAAACAGCTAAAATACCCGTTTCATTATTTATAGGTTTAACCTTTAAAAATCTTGAATCGATACTAGAATTGCTTAAAGCATTTCCATTGGGGTTCCATCCTATAGCAATATTACCATCATAATCTATTTTCGTATATTTCAAAACTGCATTGGGCCAGGCATCTTCCATCCAAAATATAAATAGATTTCCATCGGGACTTGGGATTGCACCGAGTAAATAATCATCTCCATTTGAAACAATCAATTCAATACCTTGTTCATCTAATAAAATGTTTCCATCAGCATCTAATTTTTGATAATAAATATCATAATTAAAAGCCCGACTTTCTGACCAAAAACAACCCACACCCTCATCTGTTTCAATTAATATTGCTTGGCGCATATCCCAAACCGCTGAAAGCGCAATGCCACTATCAGCCCAAACATTTTCCAATTCATTACTTAATTTATTAATTCGAATAATTTTTGGCGAAGAAGATCCATCAAATGTTGCGACATAATTACCATTATCTGTGTGCATAATTACAGGTTTTGAATCATCTAGAACTGCTGATGAATTATCACTAAATGACAATTGAAGTCCATTTTCAAATTGAAGTTCATTATCAGTAATACGAGATCCATATATTTTTTTTGTAGAGCGATTATCTTCCCAAAAAAAGTAAATTTCGCCATCATCCACTCTATAAGATGATGTATAATTAATATCGCCACCTAAGCCAAACATGGCGGTAATTCCATTATCATCCCAAGACGGCAAATATCCACTTTCTACTTTTTGAACTTTAAGATCAATACTCCCGGAAGATTCATCTGCATAAATAACAAATAAACCAGATTCAACTGTTCCAATTAAATTTGGTGCAAATTGATATCCGTCCTTGTTCGAAATATTTAAAGGAGTGCTAAATGAAAAAGAACCTTCGGATGATATATTTTGCATCATTATTTCAATATTTGGAAATGTTCCTAATTCATAGGCAATATTCACATCGCCATTTTGCCCCGCAGAAAACCTTGCACTGAAGTTAGTAAATTCATTTTCATCTAAAAGGATACCTTCCCCCCATTGTATTTCGCCATTTATATCAATTTTTTGAAAATATTGATCTCCATCAGTTGCATCAAATCGCAAATCTTTCCAATTCACAAATACTTCACCAATTGCCGATCTTTTAACTCGTGGAGCTGTTTGAATTGCATTGAAATCTGAAATAAAACTTGATTCACTAAATACCAATCCTTCGCTATCTACCAATTGATATTTTAATCTAGAATCTTGATCCCCATTTTTCCAAACTATAAAAGATGTTTCTTCACTCATAAATGTAACACGAGGTTTCAATTCTTGATTGCTTGTATTGGCAATTGGGATACCATTTTCTTCAAATTGGTTAGTCATAATTGCATCTAGCCTTTGGCCATAGATATTTGCATTTGCTCCGTCTCTATAATCAACCCAAGCAATGAATGCTTCATTATTTCCAGCATACTCAATTGATTTTGCATTTTGATTTCCACCTGCAACCACAATAGGAACCCCTGAACCAGGACTAATAATATCGTGATTCGCTGTAATATGGGTTCCATAAATATCTTCATCAATCCCACCGCGTTTATCTTGCCAAGTAACAAAAACTCCGCCAAGGCTATCAGTACACATATTGATAGAAATTTGTTTTCCAGGAATTAATGCTAAAGCAATTCCATTTTCATCTAAAAGGATGTTTCCATTCGAATCTAAATGTTGAATAAACACATCGCCTTCTGCATCAAAACGATAATCAATCCACCCGATAAAAACACCGCCATTCCCGTCAGAGATTGAAACTGGATCTTCTTGCCGTCCTGGAAGATTAGTTACGATTGTTCCAGTTTCTCCCCATAATAAATCCCCAGCCTGATTCACTTTATGGGCAAAAATATTTCGCATTCCAAATCGAGTGTCTGACCAAATAAAAATAGCTTCTCCTGAATTCCCGGGTGAAACAGTTCTAAACCATTCTACATGAACACCTTGTCGAAGAGGTGCTCCATCCTCTGAATCAAATTCAGTCGAGAATAGTGCTGATATAAAGAATGTCATTAATATTATTTTTTTCATTTTTCAATTTCCTTTTTCAAGTAATACCTAGCTAAAACCATGTTGCCAATAAAAAATTTATTTTTCAATTGTTAGAATCTGAATTCCTTCTCGAGTACAGACCACTAATTTTTCACCCCAAAATTGGGATTTATAAGAATATCCAATTGGAAATATTCCTTTTTCTTCCGGTAATGATGGATTTGAAACATCATATAATGCAATTCCTTTTGCTCCGATTGATAATGCTGCAATATTACCATTTACAGCAATATGGTCTACAGTTAAATCTTCTGCAAATCGTGAATGAAACATTCCAATAGGCACTGGTGACGTTCTATTCTCAGCTTCAATAAAATCTTGATATGGGATATAATATGCTCCAGCATCATCACATGCGACATAAACTCCCAAATCACTTAATACAACTTTTTCCGCATTCCCTTCCGTATCAACTCGCCCAAGAAAAGTTGGACTAGCACCTAACGAATCTATGGAATATAATTCAACACCAATTTGATCTACAGCCATGGCAATATATTGTTCCCCGTCAGAATCGATTCCAAGTGGTTTTCCTGGTGTATAAATCTCACCACCACCAAAAGGAGTCCATTCAATAAACTCGATATTAAATATATCAGTTGTATCAAGCTGATAAGTATGCCATTTCATCCCATCATCATTATCAGCTGTAAACATAATGAATTGGTCAATTTCCAATGGGAATGAAATAAATTCTTTTGATTTAGCACTCATAATTGTATTTCGATAAACAATATCCGAATCACCATTGATATAATGAAATATTTTAACATCTTTATTTGATTCCGATGCGAATATTAAATGATTAGTCACATCTCGAGTTATCAAAGATAAATCATCAAATTCCAAAAAAGCTTCCCCTTCTACATATCCCGTAAATCCATTCATCTTAGATTGAATAGATAAATTCCAAATTTGCAATCCAAATTGCCCTGCAGATACATAAGCAACATTCTCTTCAATAGCTATATCTCGAGCAAATCCATCAGTTTGCAAAACGCCATCAATAGAGACTGACCAAAGGTCTTCCGTATTGGGCTCAATGCATGCTCCAACAAAAATAAATATTAATGTGAAAAATAATAATTTTTTAATATCGGTCATAAATCATATCCCATTCTATTTTGCACCAAAATTGCAATTGATTAAAACTTTTTAAATCTGTCACCCAATTAAAAGCGGATTCGGTCTCTCTAGTTCTATATCGCCCTGAAAGTGTAATATTCAAAGCGTCATTTAATTTCTTTTTTACCCAAACATCTACTTTGGAGTCAATGTGATTTCGTCCTGCATGAAGAGGGTCATTTGGATCTTCAGCTTCATATACTCGTGTTTCTTGTCTCATAGAGATTCCAATCTCTTTAAAAAAAGGTATTCTCTTTTGAAGTTTTATTGGCAAATACCATTCCATGGTTTCATAAGAACGATTAAAACTGCTAGGTCTCTCAGGTAAATAATGAGACTGACTTATTGCACGACCACGATCGAATTGAAAAGATACAATTCCAAATTGTTTAATCTTCTTATTGAATTTCCCACTGAGATAAATAATATCTAAATCAAATTCTATAAATGGTTTATCATAGTATCTTTGCAAATACCCAACACCAAAATTTATCCACTGGCGACGCCCTACTTTTTGAGATAATGTTATTTTTTGATTTTGATCTGTAAATGCACATGGTGATAAGGCATCATTTCCAATATCTCGATTTATATAGTGTCGTAAATAATAACTATCTAAATGGCGAATTGAATATTTAATATTTTGGTATGAACCCCACTTATAAATCGCATCAATTCCACCCGCACCATATTGTTTATTCGGACTTTGTTTATAATCAGCCCAACTAAAATTTCCATGAATGGAGAATTCTCTTTTTCCCGAATCCCAAAATATTTTCTTTCCTGACAAATTCAATCTAAAAACAAAACTATCAAAAGTAGAAGCACCACCCATAAGCTTTAAATCTGATGCAGCATTTTGTATTTCTTCGGAAGAAAATCGCATCATATTATTGTCATATCCACCCGAAACGCCAACCGTATATTCTAAGGGTGTACCCCCTAATAGGTACGACAAAGTCAAAAGTGTGAATAATATGTTTTTGTGAAGAAGCATTAGTACTGAATAAAACGAGTCAAGATAGTCTTTCCCTTATCAGCAACTTCAACAGAATATGTATGTTTATTCTTTGGAACAGAAATTTCACAAGACCGCCATTTTCCAGGAACCAAGTTAGGACGGTTTTTAATCTGAGATTCGGATGACCTTTCGGTGTTAAAATAGTAAGTACCAATTACTTTTTTACCTTCACGAACTCGAATCCGATATGATTCTTCTTGCCCCATTGATTCCGAAAATTCTAAACGACTCATAATTCTAAGTTTTTTCTTCCCGTTCACTTCAACCTGTAAAGGAAGTTTTGATGTACACTCATAATATATTAATTCTTTTTTATTTGAAATTATATTTACAGCACTTTGATGAATCAAGGGAATTAATAATTCTAAATCCTTTCCCAATGATTCAAATTCTTTTGAAAGCACTCGAATTAATGTAGGATATTTCAAGTCCTGTCCTGGCAATAATTCAATGGAGTGATTTCCTTTATTCAAATTAATATTATAATTCCCCGAATACGTATAACTATGCTTCGGATGCTGAATAGACTTGATTGATTTTTGAATTTTATATCGATGATTAACAATGACAGTATCAACACCATCAACAATAATTTTATACTGAAAGGAGTGACTTTGTTTTTTCTTTCGAATGACCGGATATCTTGAAATAAACTCTATTCTACTCGGACCATCAATTGAATATGTTAATCCGTCTTCATTAATGGGATAGTAAACTCTCCGTTTTGAATTAATTATTAATATTTCCTTCTCTTCACCATTTTTACTTGGTTTTTGAAGCTTTGCTTCCAGAGGCGATGCCATAGAAACTAGTAATAAAACTATAATTATTTTAAAGTAAACTGTCTGGTTCATGTTTAATTAAATGTTCTTTTATTTTTATTTTACTTTGAAGACCAACAGCAAATACGCTTCCACCCACAATTAACAAACAAATTGCTGCAATGATGAGGTTATATCGTTCATTTGCATAAAGATGGCCTGAGCCAATTTCAGGTAATGGTATCGGAGCAAATGGCATCTTAAATTGTTCAGTCAGTGGTTTTATATTTAGAATATGAAGACCAGGTACATTTGCTTTTACAAATTTAGAGAAAACGCCTTCAATCCCTCCGAGACGACCAATATCGGAAATATTACTTCTACTGACCACACCAGGCGGCAATAATTTCAAATTAAAACTAGTTCCAAGACTTGCAACACCACCACCAACATTTATAACAGCCTTATATTTTTTAAGAGGTAATATTGAATCGAATGTCTCCATTCTTTTTGAGATATTTTTAGCTAATTTATTTTTATGAATTATTGGCAATCCATGAAATAAAATATTATCTGTTATAATTTTTCGACCTGCAGGAGATAATAACCTTCCCATATCATTTCGTCCTCCTATGGACGCGGCAATACTTCGTGAAGGAATTAAATCATTATTAAATAATATAGCTTCCATATCAAGCCAAGTGAAATCAACTTGATTTGCGCCCCACTGAGATGCACCAATACTTGTAATCGTGATAGGAACTATCCCAAGCGCTTTACATGCCGTGAGCGCCGCAATATTTGCCCCTGGCATTGATCCCGTCATCAGTATAGCTACTGTATCATTTTTTTGTAGGTTAATTTGAGTCATTAAATCTACAAGCATAGCCGAAATATTTGGATCTAATGTTGTGAGTTTTGCATCTAAATCGCCTTCATCAGTTGTAATGAGACTAAATGGACTCCCCACCAATCCTGTTTCATTTGGATCATTTTCAATATCAATAAAAACACCATGTTCCATTCTAGATTCTTTTAATACTTTCATGGCTTTTTCCATGAGATGAGCGGCTTCTACCTTTTCTACATAAGAAAGGGAAATATCAATAGTTTTTGTATTAAAGGAAATAAGAAAACAAACTATTGATATAATTGACAATAAAACCAATGTTGATGTTTTTTGTATTGCGGGAATAAAAGGCTGTTTTTTATAATTATTCAAAAAGCACTCCGCCAAACAAAAGCATCACAGTTAATTTTACCAATACTGCAGTCAAAATAACGACAGAGATTGTTCGAACAACGCCTTGACGATCCATCCAATTTGCTATTAGTCCAGGAATAATATTTCCAATCACAGCAACGGAACCTATCTCTTCTGAGAGAAAAATATAATTTCTCGTAATATAACCAAAGAAGAAGCCTAGAATGAGTGCTAATACAATTCGTCGTTTGCCATAAAGGAACATCACTTTCCCCATCCCTTGAATGATTCCCCAGACTAAAATAGCAACTGCAAATGTCACAATCACTTGTGATGGATGTTGAAGATATAGAGAAATGTAGCCCGGTACAATAATTCCACCTGCTGTAACTCCTAAGGTTTCAGACAATACAAGACTGAGAATGATTCCTAATCCAATACTGATTTCAACCATGATATCTAAATTCCGAAATCTTTGATAATATTTCCTGCCCCGCTCCAACTTGATTTCCTATCGCATAGATTAAAGTATCATGAGGAAGATCCATTATTTTTTGCACAATAGAATCATAATCATCATTTAAGCCAATCATATAAATTTTAGTATTAGCTGAGTGTTGTAATAATCGTTGAACAAATGAATCAATTTTATTTCCTCGAATTATAAAATAATCTGGTTTTATTTCTTGAAGGGTTAATTCAATTAATTGCCGAGTACGAATTGGGCGATCTTCACGAGAGTTAAAAAAAACACATGTACCGCCTTCTGCAGGATAACGATCAATAACAAATTTCCATATCTGAAGAGTTGAAACGGGATCATTTGCGGCCATTCCATTCACAAATTGAATTCGTTTTTCATCTTTTTGAAGGTTCCATGCGACAAGCGCACCCAAATCAGGTTGAACTTTATGCATACCAGCTAAAGCAATTTTTCGTTCAACCCCTGCTTCTTTACATGCATCTAAAGCCACAGCTACATTAGCCGGATGCTCCATGTAAGTAAATTTATTTAATTCTTCTTGCGTAATTGTTGATTCATCAGATTGAAGAAATTCTACCCCATTTGCTAATGCAACTTGTTCAAGGATTTCAGGTTTTTGATCTTCACCTGTAATTAGAATTCCTCTTATCGGTACTGTGTTACATAGTGAATATGCCACATCATCTTCAGTTGGCCCCATTTCATCTAAATGATCCGGACGTACATTGGTTATAACACCGATTTGAGCCTGTACCATTTGATGTTCAGCAATCCATTGATACTGCGGCTGGACGGCCATACATTCCATAACAACAGCTTCAGGTTTTTCTGAAGCAAAATAACTTAATAACCTTGTTTGTTCTCCAATAGATGGCAGGCGCAGTCTATGTATTATTCTATCTTTTCCGTCAGCATCAATCACGCGAGGTGCCGTTCCTGTTGTTTTTGCAAATGTTCGAATACCTGCTTCACGAAGTCCTGCTGCTATTAATCTCGTTACACTAGATTTTCCGCGGGTTCCATTAACATGAATACGAAGTGGGATTGCAGCCAATGACTGCATATGCAATTGATACTCAAGAATTCCTAAAATACAAAGTGATAAGGCAAGTGTACCTAAAACTATCAATGGTGCGATTGACATGATGAAACAGATATTCTCCTAATTTTATAGATTATATTGCATAATAATTCTTATTAATGCTATTAGATCCATTACATTGACCATTCCATCTCCATTAATATCCCCAAAATACTCATTTACTTGGCCAGTGTATCCTAAGTTGTAATCCACCAATAATTGTAAATCATAGATATCTATAACTTCATCATAATTCATATCACCATGTAAACGAATATCGCTACCTCGAGTTGTAATGAGTAATGCTGTTTCATCGCTCAATGGTAAAGCCGCCTGATGATACTCGTTATTATAGGTGTATTGAACACCTTCTGTCATTGTATGATCTTCTGTACCAACCGTACAATAATTTCCATGATTTTGTGCACCTGAAGTGTAAGATGTATTATTGAACTCTTTATATTGTAAAAGAATTTCACCATCACCGGTAGGTGTGAGATAATAACTAGGATCCAACAAAACAGCTTGAAATGTTTCTAAGGAATTATTTTGATAGGTACGAACTCGAGACCATTCAATATAAAACTTCTTTTCAATATCATCATACCATGTATAAACACGTCCACCATTAGTAAATTTTAAATCATCCCAAAATACAGCTATCATAGCACCAGGGCCACCCATGCCCGGTATTTGATAATTCCGAAAAGATTCCATGTCGGTATCTCCCATCGCAATCCAACCGTTAGAACAAATACTAATTTGATTATAATTTTGGCCATAAAATGAGAAATCAAAAGGAAGGTTAATCGTTTCCACATCGTCCTGATTATTTCCATTATCAGACAGCGAACTTAGATATGTACCAGCTCCACCTTCTCGGTCATCTATTTCTACCCAATTATACGTTGGGGATAAAATATATCCTATATCTCCACTATCGTAAATATAATATCCATAAGAATCTGGTCCGACTGGGTCATAAACGTCTGGCTCTCCAATTTGAACTTCTATAATTGAATTTGATTCATACCCATCAGATGAAACAACATTTAAAATAAAATGTACAATTGCACCCGGAATTGTTTCTTCTAAAGTTGAGACTTGAAAATAATCATTATTATTAAACGATGAACTACCATTCATAACAGATGTCCATGTTCCAGAATTATCTACAATTTCTACAAAAGGTGATGCACATGTGATCGTCCCGGTAACTTGTATCGCATTTGTGGTACCCGAATTATCTAATTCAATTTTAAAATTTGAAATTTGTCCGGGAGATAGAACATCATTTATAGAGCCAATAACATCAATATCTGTTGCCAATAGGTTATTTCCTGATACGTTGATATTTAATGCACCCGCAAATGAATTTCCTGTATCATCGATAAAAGTAGCTGTAAGATTTAAATGTGTTCCATCATGAATTCCAGAATCTAATGTTAGGATAAAAGGAGATGATGATCCAATAGTTTCACCGGAAAAAATATCTCCAAAATTCACCGTTGCATTTTGAAAACTTACAAGCCCTTCTCCACCTGATAAGACCGCTGAAACATTTACAGCATCTTCACTCCCATAATTGGTAGCTCCAATATATAATTCCAACGTTTCACCACCATTCGCAATTCCATTACTATTTCCATTAGATTGCCCTGAAACATCATCATCGATAACAATAGTTGTTTCTGATAGGTTTATGGAAACACCCGGATCATAAATTTGAAAAGAATTGAGATACGGATAATGGTTTTTCTTAGTAACTGTCACCATTACATTACCCGTTTCTGTAGATGTAATAGGTAATCTAATAAATCCTTGTTCATTTGTATATCCAGATTCAAAAATTTCACCATTCATTAAAATAGTAACCCATGCATCTTCTACATTCCCAACACCTTTTGATACAGTAATATCTATATAATTAGTTCCTGTAGTAATTGCGTACGGATGATCAACAGTTACCATTTCCGGATAATCAGTCCACATGGCTAATGATGATTCACCCATCAAAGTATTCCAATGAGAAAATATGCTACAATAATTACTCGGATTAGAAGGATATGTTTTAAACAATTCCATTTTTCCATACATTAACGCAGCACCAGCAGTTTCAATATTATCTATAAAAGCACCATAATAAAAACCCATATCCACCACATTATTAAACATAGTATGTGTTCCAGTGGTTGCAGTTCCAACACAAACGACTGCCCCTTTAGGAACTGAAGATGTACCAGCACGAATAAAAGACTCACTTAATGATTCACCACTTCCAAATGAGCCTGTCCCACAGGTTATAACTGTTGCAACGGGTAACATAAATCCATTACTTGTAGAATTAACATTACTAGATCCAAAACCACTAACACCATAATATCCACGATAATTAAAAAATGATACACCTTCAGAAATCCCTGATGTCATTTGGCTAGGGAAAGAACCACTATAAACTGTATTTACGTCTTCAAAGCCAACTAAATCCATCATTTCATGAATATTTTCGTTGGTAATAATACATGAAATTCCCGATGAACTTTGATCTCCAACTAAACAAGCACGTTGAAACCAATTCTCATTCATATATGGCGTTGATTCATAATTCAAAGTTTTACTTACAATTGTTTGCAAATGTGAACTTGTTGAAAATGAAATTCGACCTAAGAACACTTCTGGAAATTGGTCATTGCCTTCTAGTAAAGAATATGGATGGTCTCCATCTCCATTATATCCACTCCAACTCTCATTCCAAGTTGGAATATCATAACTTCCAGATGCATCGCCAACAATCGTAACGTGCGTTGGTGGATTGTCCCAATTTTCATAAGCATCTTCAATATAATTTTTCAAATTATTGCTGTTATTAACAACATTAGATGAGGAAATATAGTTAACCTCATATCCTACTCTCTCTTTCCATTCCATTAAAGGTTCAATTGTATTCATAAGATTTCCGATATTATTCGGTAAAACATACAATATACTGGGGCGTTGGTATGGAATATTATTACGATTCAAGGATTCATAATTCACAACTAATGTTTTGTAAATAGATTCAAATGCACGCGACCTTCTTGCAGGAATAAATGGTAATTCAGTATTACCATTTTGAATTAATTCAATATCTGCACTTTGAATTACGGTCAATTCCTTTGATATTGGATTATATTGAAATGGAGTGATAGATACTTGAACCAATACGAGACCACGTATGATTATTGGTTCTGAAACTATTGCAATATTTTCAGGGAAATTTTGATTTTTCGTATAAATATTACCCTCGGTGGCATTACCTGTTAAATCAGGTTCCCAACCTTCTAAGGGAAAAACTTCTACATTAGACATTGTTTCTGATTCTAAAATTGTAGCAGACACTGAAAAAGTCTTGCCCGGTTCAACTGCATAAAAAGTAGAAATAGTTGGCAAATAAGGTTGACCCGGTTCCACAGTTGCACCTGCATTTAACATTTCTGGTTTAATATAATTTTTTCCATTCTGATTAAATTGCTTAAGCTCAAATCCTGGATTAGAATATTGTATCTTTTTCCCATTCTCCACTGACGTGACTTGAAACCCATTATGAGTTGAGAGTCCTTGCTCGTCTATCGCAAACAATGAAGTAACAAACGTTATTAGCATAATTTGAAATCGTATTTTAGTCATTTAATCCTCTATTTTATGATCAACAAATGAAATAATTCCGGGTAGTAAAAACTTCCTACATAAATTCCAATTCCAGCAATCGCTAAAAAAGGAGCTAAGGGCAAGGCCCGATCCTTGTTAAAATCGTGTATTAATGAAACGGCTATCCATGTAATTAAACTCAATACGGATGCGCCAAAAAGTGTTAATGCCATCCTAATAGGTCCCAGCCATGCGCCAAGCACAATACCCATTTGGATATCGCCATACCCCATGCCCTGTCTTTTTGTAATTATCCAAACTGCTCCCATGATTAGCAATGGAATGACTGCGCCTACTATGACGCCCCAAAAAGCAACCGATATGAATATGACATTAAGTATAACTGCGACGGCCACAACCAAAAATCCCGCTAAAATAAAAACTAATGGAATTTGAAATGTATAAAAGTCAACCAAACCAATCCCAATAATAATTGTAGAAACTAACGAAAATAATGTTGCTTCTTGAATGGGTAAATTTTGAAAAGCCCATACCCATAATATGCCACCGAAACATTCTAATAAAATATTCTGTGTCTTCAATTGAAAGTTTTCGATATCAACCCAATTGATTGCTAGTTTGGTTAAATAACCAGAAAAAATTCCACCTAACAGTTGTAATAAAACAAGCATTATTACAGCCCTGATTGCAAAGCTGCGCCTAAATGAAAGACAGGTAAGTAAGTTAAAACAACAAGAACCGCTAAGACAGCCCCCACCATTAAAATTAAAATCGGTTCAATTAAAGTCGTCATTCTCTCTACAAGAGCATTAACCTGTTTTTGATAATAATCTGCTGCACGGTCTAACAATGCAGATAATTCTCCAGTTTCTTCTCCCGTCGAAGCTAATTGAAGTAAAATAGAAGGAAAAACTTCGGTTCTACGTAATGCCGTAGAAATATTATATCCATCTCGGATGTAGTCCGATGCATCTTTAATTGCTTTTTCATAAACTTTATTATCCACAACTTTTTCTAATAAAGCAGTCGTTTCTAATACAGGGACTCCAGACCCAATTAAAATACCAAAAGTTTTACAAAATTTATTTAAGATTGATTGTTCTAATAAGCTTCCAAAAACTGGGAGTTTTAATCGAATTGCATCAACAGCAAATCCACCTCTTTGTGTTTTTGAAACTAACCAAATAGAAATAAAAACAACAATAAATGTAAAAGACAAAAATCCTGTATTATTTCCTAACCATTCACTCATTTGCATCATTTTTCGGGTAGCAGTTGGGAGACCTGCACCAAGTTGGGCGTACATTTTCGAAAATTGCGGAATAATCCATAAAAACATAACCGCTAACATACAGCCCAAAAAGATTACCATAAACATAGGGTAATTCATAGCTGACTTTACCTTTCTACGGGTGTCATCTAAATTTTCCATATAGGCAGCAAGTTCTTCTAAAATTTCATTCAAATTACCACTTACTTCACCTGCTTTAATCATGGCAACAAAAAGGGTATTGAAAACGCCGGGATGACGAGCTAAAGATTCAGATAAATTGAGACCTTTTCTAATATTTTCACTAACGGTATTTAATATTTTTTTGAACTTTTTATGTTTCTCTTCAGCCCCGAGACTATGGATTGCTCTTTCTAAAGTTAATCCTGCAGCAAACATAGTTGCTAACTGGCGGGTAAAAAAAACAATGTTCGCTAAAGGAACACTATTTTTCATTTTTTCTAGTGATAATTGAATTTCATCAAGAAATGGTCCTAAGAAATCAAAGGTATCATCAACTTCTTTTAATGAAATAACCATTTGTCCACTGGCTGATAATTTTTGAATAGCCGTATCTAATGAATCTGCACGAATCTCTCCTTCTTTCCGTTTCCCTTCTTGGTCTTTAGATAAATATGTGTAAACAGCCACTATAACTCTTCTACCGTTGATCTAATAACTTCTTCTATAGTGATAGTACCATCTAATACTCGAGCAAGTCCAGCTTCTCTAAGCGTTACCATTCCATGGTCTAATGCAGATTGTCTTATATCATCTTCATTAGCACTTTCATAAACAAGTTTACGTATTTCACGTGCCATTGGAATCATTTCAAAAATTGCAAGTCGCCCTTTATATCCCGTATTTCTACATTCAGTACATCCTTTACCTCGATAAAGGTCACCTTTTACTAAACCTGGGTCAAGGCCAACTAAGGTAAGTTCTTCTGCCGTAGGCGTGTACCCTTCCTTACAATTTTCACAAATACGACGTACCAAACGTTGTGCCATCACAAGATTCAAACATGATCCAACTAAGAAAGGTGCAATTCCAATATCTAATAAACGTGTGATGGTTCCAGGTGCATCATTGGCATGAACTGTTGTAAAAACTAAATGTCCTGTTAAAGCAAATTTCACAGCAATATCAGCTGTTTCGCTATCACGAATTTCACCAATAAGTAAAACATCAGGATCCTGACGTAAAACTGATCTTAATGTTGACCCAAATGTTAATCCTATATCTTCAAATACTTGAACTTGGTTAACGCCGTCCAATTGATATTCTACGGGATCTTCTACAGTTGTGATATTCGTACCTTCACTTTTAATTTGTTTCAATGCAGCATATAAAGAAGTCGATTTACCAGACCCAGTTGGTCCAGAAACAACCACTAAACCATAAGGTTGTTTAATTATTTTTTTGAATATGCCTAAATTTTGTTTAGGAAATCCCAATGATGTCAAATTTATATCAAATCCACTTTTATCTAATAGTCGCATAACAATTTTTTCACCATAAATTGTTGGCAAAATAGAGACACGAACATCAATATCTTTCCCTGGTGATTTAATTGAAAATCGACCATCCTGTGGCAAACGCTTCTCAGCAATATTAAGATTTGATAGAATTTTTATTCGAGTTACGAGACCACTAAGCGACGTAACAGGTGGAGTCATGATGGTTTGAAGAACGCCATCAATCCGAATTCGAACATATACTTGTTTCTCCATTGGCTCTATATGAATATCAGTAGCACGTTCTTTTATTGATTCCTGTAAAATTAAATTTACCAACTTTACAATAGGCGCATCTTCTTTCGAGGCTTTATCCGGTGATAGATCAACTTCTTCTCTGGAACCTTCTTCGCCCGAGATTACAGTGATACTATCAATTGTCTTGCTTACTTCAGCCGTTTTTTGAATATCGCTATAAACTTTATTTAATGCTTTTTTCAGTAAGTCTGGACCTGAAACAATAATTTCTGGGTTTAAATTGGTGAGTCGTTTAATAGAATCAATTGCAACTAAATCTTCTGGGTCTTCCATAGCCACTAAGATAGTTGAGTCACTTTTATTAACAGCTATAACTCTATTTGATCGAGCAAAATCTTCAGGAATTAATGCTGCTGTATTTGTGTCTGCTTCTAATAAAATAAAATTATCAGCTTTTTTGTATCCTAATTGCAGAGCGTAGGCAGAAGCAAAATCATCTTCATTAATAAAACCCATCTCAATTAAAGTTTGACCAATTTTATCAGTCGTATTTTTTTGTTGAGCCAATCCTTCATTTAGGTTGGATTCATCAATCTTCCCGTCATTGACTAGAATTGCACCTAACTGAGAAAATTGGGGATTAAAATCTGCACTCATAGAAATATTTCCGTCTTAATCGTTATTATAATTAATCACACGTATCTGGTGAACGCACCAATAAAATATCCATTGGATCACTAGATGTAATCTGCGGTATCATTAAAGTTGCTGTAATAGATGAAGTAAAATCATCCCAGGTACATATTCCTGTATCTTCATCTTCATTCGCCAAAATACATAATTCTTTATTATATTGAACTGTGATTTTAGCATATCCATTTTTATCTGTTAATACAATTGCTTCACATCCAATCATTGAATATCCATCCCATTCTCCATCAGCTTCACCTTCGTCAGCGGTACCATCAACACCATCAGCACCAAAATCATCGAAAGGCTCAGATACTTCTGAAACATCCCAAACACCATCTCCAGTTGTATCAATTGCATCGTGCATATCATTGAAATTTCCCCAGTCTGTCGTAGTAGGATCATCGTCAGAGCCATAATCGCGCCAGGTAAAGCATCCATCATCAGCACCTAATCCATTCACGCCTTCATCAGTATAAGCTTCAGTGCCAACTTCTAAAAATGCTGAAACACCAGTTCCTGAAAATGAAATTGGTACGTCTACAACAGCATTTCCATAAAAGTCATTTACAATTGCTGTAATTGTAATTTCTGCTGGTTCTCCATTAAAAGTGAAATCCCAGTACGATGCAGATGCTATCATTGTAATTTGTCCGGGCATAAAAAACATAATTGCATCACCTTCATCATCATTTATATATGTATAGATTGAATCACCATTTGCACCAAATGTTAATGCTCTAACTCTCCCAATATCTCCGATCGCATCAGTAGCGTAAACTATGGATGACCTAGCAACCCCTTCAACTGGTTCTCCACCCATAACACCATCATTAAATGTAAAACTAACACCATCCACAGAAGCGTTAATAACTGTATCAGGAGCAATTGGTACTATACTCCAATAAACATAGGTAGAATCTTCCACTGGATTATACCATCTATCAGAAATAAGCGCAGCACAACCGGTTCTATAAAAACCATCTTCAATGGCTTCAGTATTTGTTGGGTCATATTCAGCTGAAATATGGTAAGGTGCACCTGAAGCTATAATCACTGGAACATCAACACTATTAAGATCGACAGAACCATCTTGGTCACAATCACAAGTCACTTCTATACGAACTGGCCCGGGAGATGTACCACTATTTATTGAAACTGAAGCAACTCCATTCACAGTATATGCCGTAACAGTTGTTTGACCAACTTCATTTAAATACGCTTCACCCACTAAAGGATTCAATGTAAAAACTACCGGGGTAGGTGTATTTATTAGATTATTATTATCATCATATACTTCAGCCTTTATTAAAGTTGATTCAATTCCACCGCCATCTCGAACAACAATTTTTCCTGGAGATGAAGTTGGAATTGCGATATACGCACAATTCTGAAAAGATGGATCTTCAATATACACTTGAAGAGAATCTTGAATATAAATATCAGTAAATCCTGGATGAGAAAATGTTGCAGAAATATCAGAGACACCCACATCTTCAGGATTTCCTAAATCAGTAAATGAAACAGAATCTACACCTGTAGCATCCGTGAAACCTGTAGCGGAAATGAAACCTCTAGAAGCTATATAATTGATTTGCCCATCTGTAACTGGATTCCCTAATCTATTCAATAATCTTGCAGTGATTGTTGCTGTACTTACGCCGCCATCTAACTGAATTACATCTGTATTCGTTGTTACAAATAAATTATAGGGCCAAACATCATCAGATGAATACACATTAAATTTTTCAGGACTAGTAATTTTATCACCTAATTGAGCAACGACAGTGACGCCTTCATAATTTGGAGTTCCAGGTGTATCTTTATAAATATTCCCACCATCGTCAAAATAGGCGACAACTTGTCCATCTGTGTTTGAAACCTGATTCAAATAAGTAATACTTCCGACTTCAGTATTGCTCGATGTTGCAATAAAAACAACAGCTTGTCCAGAAATAGGATCATTATTAGTATCCCTTACAGTTGCAATAAGACTTGTATAAGAAATATCACCTGTTATATCTTCACCCACAACAACAGTATTTTGCGTTTCATCAAACGCAATGGACAATATTTGCAAAGTTAATTCATTATCTGTTCCTATCGTTACCTGAGCAGAATCAGAAATACTTGAACTAAATCCTGGATGATTGAAG
>JABIHN010000078.1 GCA_018649625.1 Fidelibacterota bacterium
AGGATTTTCAGTCCTCTGCTCTACCAACTGAGCTACCAGGCCACGTAAGGATTGGGTATGCTTCTAAAAAAGCCAGAAAAATTAACCGATGGTCTTATAAAAACAAAAAGAATTAATGCACAAATATGGAAATACTTAATTCTTGTTTCAATCCGAGTTTTCTTATAGGTTTCCCGACATTTTTTAGAAGGGTTTCGAGTATCATGTCTCGTCGGAAGACATTCGTTTTAGCTACACATAATATCCATAAACAATCTGAAATGAGTTCCATCTTATCGAATTTAGAAGTTCGGTTAATTGGACTCGATCAGTTTCCAGAGATAAAAGATATAGAAGAAACGGGAACCACTCTTGTTGAAAATGCATTAATAAAAGCACGGACTGTTTATAGATTAACAGGTTTGCCGAGTCTTTCAGATGATACGGGTTTAGAAGTGGACGCATTAAATGGAGCGCCGGGTGTATATTCGGCAAGATATGCAGGCGAGAATCCAACTTTCGAAGAAAATGTGAATAAAATGTTAGGTGCACTTTCAGGTACACCATACAATAAACGCACTGCGAGATTTAGAACAGTTGTTTCTTTTGTAGATGGAAAAACGGAACTCATTGAAGAAGGCGTCATTGAAGGGATAATTACAGAAAGTATTCAAGGAAATGATGGATTTGGATATGATCCTATTTTTAAACCAGAAAATGAAAATCGAACTTTTGCAGAAATGAGTAAGATAGAAAAAAGTTTTATCAGCCATCGCGGTAGAGCATTAGAGAAAATGAAAAAAACATTAAATCTATATTTTAAAAAAGGAGTATTTATCGACTAGATTGATATCAGTTTTATTAAGACTTAACTTGATTCCTAATTACAAAAAAAACACTTTCTTTAGTCGATTAATTTTAATCGGACTATGGGGATTTATCTTCCTAGGGATGCTCTCCGCCCAGAATTCAGATTCCACATCTACTGTGGATTCTTATACTTTATTATTACCTGATTACATTCCATCTTCACCTTTTTTAGTTGACCCCTTTCCACATTCACCAAAATCTCTGTATCAACCACAAGATTCAATAATGATGCCTATTGGCATTTTAAATTTTCCATTTCAATTTCGGAAAACAATCGTTGAACTTTCTTGGGATTGGAAATTAATAACCATTACTGAGACGATAGATGGGTCTCAAGTTCAGATGCCATTCACTGCGTCTGTTGAGTGGTATTTGGATATGTTTCATCAACGCGCATGGCATAATAAGTTTATTGAAACTATGCAAAAAGATGCTAAGGATGATAAAAAAAGTCGTCGCGGGCAAATGTTAGAAGTTGTTGGTGTCGATATTGGACGATTGGGACGAGCATCTCTGCGAGTAAGTGGAAATGTAAATATAAATGGTAAAATGGTATTTCAGGATCAAGAATTAGTAAGGTCAACGTTGAGTGAAACTCAAAATACACATCTTGAATTTGATCAAAAGCAAAATTTAAATATTCAAGGGAAAATAGGCGATCGAATTACAGTTGCTATGGATCAAGATTCTGAACGGGATTTTGATTGGGAAAATAATATTCGGATTTCTTATGAAGGGCATGAAGATGATATTATTCAAAAGGTAGAAGCTGGAAATATTTCTCTTTCTCTTCCTTCAACAAAATATGTCACATTCTCAGGGAAAAATCAGGGATTGTTTGGTATAAAAGCAATTTCAAAGTTAGGGCCTATTGACATTACCACGATTGCTTCAATCGAAAAAACTAAAAAAGAACAATCTAATTGGGAAGGCGGTGGACAAAGTAATACCCAATCTATTCGAGATGTTGATTGGATTAAAAATAGATACTTTTTTATTCATCCATGGTTTAGGAATGGGATGGATACAACTGCAATGGTTGATGGACAATTAAAGCAATTTCAAATTCCATCATTTTTCCCGTTGAGAAATGGCTCGCATCAATTTGGTGATGTAATTGTTAAGAACTTTGAACTTTATAAATCGATTACGACGAATGATGCCAGTGCCTTGACTGGTTCTGCATATATTGATCCGTTAAATCCTGAAGATACTTCGTACGTTAGTGAAATTGAAGAAGGAAGCTTTATTCGATTAGAACAGGAAACAAACTATTATGTAATTCCAGATCTTGGATATATTCGTGTTAGAGATCAAATCTCTCAGGATATTCTTGGATGTACTTTTACCCTTGTTGACCGTAATTCAGGTGCAACAATTTTAGAAGTTGGTCACGGTCCGGATTCATTGGGTGCAAATTTATCCCTTATGATGTTAAAGCCAAGAAATGGGAATCCAAATCACTCTACATGGCCTCTCATGTTTAAAAATGTTTATTATTTAGGAACTACACGAATTAATCCTGAAGGATTTGAAGTAAAAATATATAATAAAAATACTACACCAGTTTCAGAACGAGATAAATCAAGCAGTTTACCTTATATCACTTTATTTGGTTTGGATAGTTTAGATGAAAATGGCGGTACGAATTATGATGAAATAATTGATAAAACATCAGTAAATATTATTCATTTAACTGATGGGGAATTATTATTCCCATCTTTACATCC
>JABIHN010000079.1 GCA_018649625.1 Fidelibacterota bacterium
ATATTGTCTTTTGTCTACTTGTGCTCTTGGAGACCAAACGGATCTTCCTTTTGATCTGTTTAAAATTTTAAATTGAATACCGGACTCGTCAGCTGTTTTTCCCATCAAACCACCAAGTATGTCTATTTCTCGAACCATCTGTCCTTTAGCTAGTCCGCCAATTGCTGGATTACAAGACATTCGCCCAATTGCTTTTTTATCCATAGTAACTAATAATACAACACAGCCCCGTTTCGCGGCGATGTGCGCAGCCTCAATGCCGGCGTGACCACCTCCAACAACAATTATGTCATATTTGTTATGTTGTTTCACGTGAAACTATTTTCCAACGCAAAAACCTGAAAATACCCGCTTTAAAAGATCGTTCGTTGTTGTTTTTCCAAAGAGAACGTCGATGTGGTTAATGGCATCGCGAAGCTCAAAAGAAACGAGCTCAAGTTCAGGCAGTTCTTTTTTCAATAATTGATGGCTTCTTTTTAAGGACAAGGAGCAGATTGTAATTGCGTCTAGTTGTCTGCGGGTTGTTAGTACGGTGTTTGAACCAGAAGAGTTATTAGCGGTTAGTTTTTTTATAATCGCCTTTTTTAATGATTTTATACCGTTTTTATAGAGAGCAGAAACAAGAAAGGTGTTTTTGTGGATATTCGACGGAGAACCTAGGTCTGATTTGTTATATACGGTTATCGTGTCTATATCATCAATATTATCAATGAGATACTCGTTTTCCGAAGTCATGTTTATTAATAAGTCTGCGTTTTTGATTTCCAATAAAGATCTCTTAACGCCAGCTGATTCTACCGGGTTATTTGTGTTGCGAATACCCGCCGTGTCCACAAAGGTAATTGGAATCCCTTCCAATATAATATTATCATGAATTGTGTCACGCGTTGTTCCGGGCGCGCTGTCTGTAATGGCCCTGTCTTTATTTAATAAAGCATTTAATAGTGTAGATTTGCCGACATTTGGTTTTCCCGCAATGATTACTCGAGCGCCCTGATTATACATTCGCCCCTCTTTGTAAGAACCAATAAGAACATTAAGCGACTTAACGCTGTCTTCAACTATTTCAATTGCATTGTTTATTAGATTTGGTCGAATGAGTTCAGATTCGCGAATGTCGAATTCAAACTCGAGCTCCGCCATAACGCCTAAAATTTTGTTTTTAATATCGATTAATTTGTTTGAAAGCTCCCCGCTTAAAACTTTATTGTTTATTTTTGATGCTATATTTGACTGGGACTGAATTAAAGAAGCAACAGACTCAGCTTGAAGAAGGTCTAGTTTTCCGTTTAAAAACGCTCGTTTGGTAAATTCTCCGGGCTCTGCTATTCGAGCCCCGGCATCACAAGCGGTTGCAACAATTTGATCAACAATGATTGGGTTTCCGTGACAGGAAAATTCAATAACATTCTCGCCGGTATAAGAGCGAGGTGATTTGAAAAATGTAATAAGAACGTCATCTATTTTTTCATCATCATTATCAAAAATAGAAACGAAGGTTGCAACTCGGGTCTTAAAGTTGTTGCACCCACGGGACATTGATGTTGCAATTTTTTTTGCGTTAATTCCGCTTAGCCGAACAATAGAAATACCGCCATATCCCGGAGGTGTGGCCGGAGAAACAATGGTATCAGATATCATTACACTGAAGCTGTATCGGTGGGCGGAATTAGTTTTTGTTGCGCTATAGTTAAAACGTTAAAAAGAGTATAGTATAAATTTAATCCCGACGGAAAACTATTAAACATTAAAAAGAAAAACCCAGTCATAAAGTATTGCATCGTTTTTTGTTGGGGTTGTTGTGCTGCTCCCCCGCTCATCATGCGCTGTTGAATAAACATAGACACTACCATCAAAACCGGAAGAATTGCTACGTGGGAACCGTATATAGGGACAGAAAAAGGAAGGGTGTATACTGCATCCGGCGCTGATAAGTCTGTTATCCAAAATACAAAGGGTTCTGCTCGAAGCTCAATAGTAGTTCTAAAAACCACAAACAAGGCAAACAATAAAGGCATTTGTAGAAGCATTGGTAGGCAACCTCCCAAGGGATTGACCCCCTTTTCTTTATATAGTTGCATTGTTGCTGTGTTGAGTTTTTGTGGATTGTTTTTATGTTTTTCTTTAAGAGCAGTTATTTCTGGTTGAATTTGCTGCATTGCTGTAGTGGATTGATAGCTTTTCTTCGTTAAGGGATATACTAATAGCTTAACAAAAAATGCAAATAATATTAAAATATAACCGTAGTTGGGGATTATATCGTGCATTTTTTTCAAGACCCAAAGAACGCCTTTTGCAAGCGGTCTAACGGGAGCAATGCCAAAATTCATTACTCGATCAAGGTCTTGTCCTATGTTTTTAATTCTATCGTATTCTAATGGACCAAGGTAAAGAGAAATATTTGAGATGTCAGATGCGGGCAGTAACAACTCCATGTCATAGGCTTCTCGGTCGGAAAACGAACCTCCAATTGCAGCTGATGTTACCTGTCCTGGGTTATTTGGAACTAAAGATGTAATGAAATATTTTGTTCGTATAGCAACCCAATCTGTTGAGCCGTTAAAGCTTTGTGATTCGGTTTCGCCTTCCTTTATTTTGACTTCTTCAAGTTCTCCGCCCTGAAACACATAAGACTTAAAATAAACAAAATCATCTTTTTCATTTTTTTCGGTTGGCGGTAATCCGCCATACCATCCAATGGAATAGTTACCGGAAAACACCTGGCTTTGAACTTTTTGAGCATCAACAGAAATATCAATTACATAAGAATCGGGGCGAAAGGTTAGAGATTTTGTAATGAATTGTCCGGGAGAAATTTCAGTAGAAAACTTAAGAGTTTCTTTGCTATTTATGGAGCCACCTAGAAAGCCATTGTAGGACCAGTTTTTACCGAGGTTAATGGGGTCGCCATCAAGGTTTTGAAACCTAATTGATAGATTCTCTTTATTTATGCCGTTAATTAGGTTGACTTGCTGACTGTCTTGATCAAAGTAGTTTTTAAAAGAAAAAGAAACAATCGACCCGCCGCCTTTTGTAGATACGGTCGCATTATAAAGGTTGGTTTCAAGTTCAATAAGTTTTTCTTCTAAATCCGCCTTTGTTGGCGATGTTAGCTGAAAAACTTCAGGTTTTTGTTTAACGGTTTTCGTTGCGTTAGGTTTTTTACCTATCGGCAAGCCGTGTGTACTATCGAGACCGGTGTCTTCGACGATTGCCGGCTCAGGTGAAGGAGAAAACGTCTCCATATACATGGGCGTAAAGATTAAAACTATCGCAATTAAAAAGAATGCGAGAAGAGTATTTCTATCCATATTTAATTTATTAGGTCATGTTCACCAGGGCGTATCAGGTGAACTTTTAATATTTTATTAAGAAAAAGTAAATTAAAATAATAATTAATTTGATGAGTAACAAAAAGCGTAAAACAGCTCAAATAAGCATTACCCGTTATGGGGAAACGAAGAAAATCGATCTCCCCACAGAGTAAAGACAGGCCCCTATTAAAAAGCCTATTGCATTCAGCGTTTCCACTAAAGCGCTATACGTTTACGCCCTTTTTTGCGGCGTCGACGCAAAACAGATTTTCCACCGACCGATGACATTCGGGATCGAAAACCGTGTTTGTTTCTTCTTTTTCTATTACTTGGTTGATATGTTCTTTTCATTTCGGCTCCAATAAAGCCTACGAAATTACAATATAGAATGAATTATCGCCAAATTAAAAATAAATATAATAAAAATAATTTTTTACCTGTTTTTAGCTGTTGTGACCAGGTTCATTGGCATCCAAAAAAAACAATTTATTTTAACGGCTGGCAAGATAGCTGTAATCGTTAAAAAAATAAAAAGACATAAATAGTTTAAGAAAAACCAAAGAAAACGATTTTACTATTGGCTACGTATTGAGTTATCTCACTAAATTAGAGTCTAATTTATTATGTGGATAACTTGTGGAAAACTATAATATATGACACACGACACTTTGTGGCTCGCTGTATACGAAGATCTAACGGCTGCTCTTCCCGCTCACGCAATCAATACTTGGTTTGAGCCAATTTCTCCCGTTGCCTTATCGGATGAAGAGTTTGTACTTGAAGTTCCAAATCAGTTTTTTTTCGAATGGATTGAATCTCATTATAAACAAAACTTAGACCGGGCTATTGCAAAAAAAATTAACCCTGCGCCAAAATTCAGATTTATTATTTCTGCGGAGAAGATTGAAGTAACCGCTGGGTCGTCAGAAATTCCGATTGAAAAAAAGCCAAGCAATAAATTAAAACCGCTTCTAAATAAAAGTTACTCATTTGAAACGTTCATTGAGGGATCAAATAATCAATTTGCAAAAAATGCAGCAATGTCTGTAGCCAGATCTCCCGGAAGCACCGCCTTCAACCCTCTTATAGTATATGGAGGGGTTGGGTTGGGAAAAACACATTTAATTCACGCGATTGGAAATCAAATTATTACAGAAAATCCAAATGCCAATGTTGTTTTAGTAACCAGCGAAAGGTTCACATTGGATTTTGTGAACAGCTTAAGAAAGAATCGAACAGTTGAATTTGCAAAACAATATAGAAAATCTGATGTTTTGTTAATTGATGATATTCAGTTTTTCCGAGGAAAAGAACAAACGCAAGAACAGTTTTTTCATACATTTAACGAGCTTCTTCAGTCTGGAAAACAGGTTGTGTTAACAGCGGATCGCTATCCCACAGAAATGCAAGGGTTGCAAGACCGTCTTTTGTCGCGATTTCAATCAGGGCTATCTGTAGACGTTCAACCTCCAAGTTTTGAAATTAGAGTTGCCATATTAATGGAGAAGGCGGAGCAAAACGGCGTCGCCCTTCCCTATGATATAATTGAGTTTATTGCAACGCACATTAAAAATAATGTAAGAGACCTAGAAGGAACGATTATTCGTATTCTTGCTCGCTCATCTTTAATGAATCAAGAGATTGACTTTAATTTGGTAAAAGAAGTCGTAAAAGAAAGGGTTGGAAAATCCATTACTGCGGACCTAACCATAGAAGATGTGGTTCGTAAGGTTTCTGGCGCTTCAAATATTCCAGAAAAAGAAATAGTGGGAAAAAGTCGAAAAATGGAAATTGCAGAAGCGCGACAAATATCAATGTATCTTTGTAGAAAAATTATTGGAACATCCCTTAAAAACATCGGGGTTTATTTTGGTGGCCGAGACCATACAACTGTAATGCATGCCGTAAAAACTATTCAATTAAAACAAGAAAGCAATAATCGAGTTGGAAAGATAATTACAAACATTACACAAGAACTCAGTTTCACGTTGGCGTAATTGTGATGATGGTAATATTTTGAAATCTATTTCTTGCCATCTTTTTTAAAGATGGCTATATTAAATCATCTTTCATGAGAAAGAACGTATATCTTATTTCAATAAAACATTATACGAACCAAAAAAACAAACCTAAAAACAAAAACACACGCAACAACAAGGAGTAACACCATGAGAAAATTGCTATCTATAGTTTTTTTAACACTTACTATTAGTTTTTTAAACGCCCAGGTTTTAATAAACGAGTTTGATACCAACACATCATCCTCGGAATATTTAGAATTATTTAACACAACCGTCGCCGATATCGACTTAGCCGCATCCGGGTATTCCTTAGTTTTTTATAATGGAAGTGATGATAGTGAATATCAAACAACGGCCCTAACGGGAACCATTCCCGCAAACGGTTTCTTTGTG
>JABIHN010000080.1 GCA_018649625.1 Fidelibacterota bacterium
AGAACCCAAGCAGAGATACAAGCCAATATGTATACAGAGCTTACAGGGAGCGAAAGCAACCTGGTTGCTTATTATAATATGAATGGTGGTCGTGGAACCAGCTTGATGGATTTAACCACCAATAATAATACAGGCACTCTAACAAATATGGCTTCAAGTAGCGATTGGGTAAGTGGATTTGAAAAAGGAGTCACTATTTCCGGTAACTCTGGTTTTCGTTTGATGTCTTCTCCCGTAGCTGGAACTATTTATAGTGATTTATTGTCTGAGCTTTGGACACAAGGTATGACTGGAAGTGATGGACCAAACAGTGGAGATGCCAATGTTTGGATTATGGATGTTGCAAATCAAACTTGGACATCTCTTACAGATATTTCCACAAGTGGAAATAGCCAAACTGCTGGCGTAGGGTTTATGGTTTATGTTTTTGCAGATACTGATTATGACGGAACAGATAATTTACCTGTAACCTTAAGTGTGAGTGGAACAGAAAATAGTTCCAGTGCAAGTATCACAAGTATTGCTGATGGGAATTGGGCCTTAGCAGGTAATCCGTATGCTTCTACCATTGATTGGGATTTATTGACTAAGTCAAGTCTTTTAGCTACTGTGAGTATTTGGGATGATGCTAGTTCTGCTTATGTGAGTTGGAATGGATCAGCTGGAAGTTTAACTGATGGACTTATTGCTCCTTATCAAGGGTTTTGGATTCAAGCAAGTGGTGGAACAGGAAGTCTTACGATTGAAACTGCCGATAAGTCTGGTACAGCAGGAACATTTTATAGAATACTTGAGTCTGAAAATACTGGAAATATTTCATTTAATATTTCGTCGGGTTCTTTTACAGATAAGACATATATATCATTTAGAGACGATGGAGATTTTGGTCTGGATATTGCAGATGGCTATAAATTACTTCCAATCTCACCAACGGAAAGAGTGGTAGGTTTATCTTTCGTAGAAGAGAATGGATTAGATATAAACAATCTACCTTTTGAAGGAGAAGGTTCAGTTGAGATACCTTTTGATGTGATGAAGCTAACTGTAGATGAAGATTATAATTTTATTACGAATGAAGAAGCACTCAGTATGACTTGGGATTTATCTAAGTTACCAGAAACGATACTAAACTTGATACTTACCAATAATTTTACTGGAGAAGTGACGGATTTACTGCTTCAAAACGAATTAAGCTTCTTTACACAATCTAAAGGCAGTTTTCTTTCCTATGGCACAGAGACTGTGAATATTTATCCTGAAGTGGGGGAGAGTCTATTTACGCTTACAATTGAATATGGTGCTTTATCTTCAAAGTCTGATTTACTACCAAAGACATTTACCTTACATCCTGTGTATCCTAATCCCTTTAACCCAAGCACAACAATTACCTTTGATGTTCCTTTGATAGAGACGTTAGATCTAACGTCTCTACAGGTATTTGATATGAAAGGTCGTTTGGTAGAAACATTGATTAACAAAACGATGAAACCTGGTTCTCATCAATTTCAATGGAATCCTATCAATCTTTCTTCTGGTATTTATATGATTAAACTTAAGTCAGGTCAGAAAATATTTACTCAAAAAGTAACTTATATTAAGTAGAGAAAAACTTATGACAAAACACATAATAATACTTATTGGATTTTTTGCAATTACTGGCACATTACTAGCCCAAGGCGTTGGTTTTCCAGATGAACCAGCACAAGCACCGATTGGTGGATTAGAGCTCTTAATAGGAGCTGGCGGTGCTATGGCATGGAAGAAACTGAAAAATCGAAAATAATAAATCCATATCACCTTTAGCATTATTTATAATAAAAGCCGGGGTAGTTTACGCAAGTTGGCAACTGTTTTATGATTTGATACTACTACCCGACGGTCGTTTAGACACTTTCTTGAGTATCTCTTGTGTAAATTATGCAGGAGATTTATTATATTTTCTGGGATGGGATATTGAAATTTCCGGTAGAGTATTGACGTGTGTTGGTCAAAAAGGCGTAGAAATTAACAATGGCTGTAATGGTTTAAATTTATTGGGTCTTTATAGTGGATTTATTATAGCTTATCCAGGTCCATGGAAAAAACGATCTCTATTTATGAGTGGTGGTTTATTCATTTTGTATATTGCTAATATATTTAGAATTGCATTTTTTGCAGTTTTTAATGCAGTACTGCCTCAGTATTGGGATCTAGCGCATGATTTCAGCTCCTATGTTTTCTTTTATCCAATTGTTCTATTATTTTGGTACTTATGGACACTCATCAGCGACGAAAAAGATATCCTAGCATAGGGATAAAGTTTATAATTAGTTTAGGAGTCTTTTGCCTTTTATACTTTTTTTTAATTCGACCGATTCAATATATTCTTGTTGAAGATTTAATTGTTCCAGTCTTAAAATTATTATCAGCTTCAAATCATGATATAATTATTCAAGGAAACCTAGATGATTATTTGATTGAGTCAAAATCCAATAAATTCATCAATTTATTTTTTAATTTACCTTTTAATGCATATTATTGTTTGGCAGTAACTCTTATCTGGGTCTTTGGAAATAGTGTAATAATGAGATATGTGAATTACTATAATCTTGCATTATTTATTATTCATCCAATATTTATTGTTTTAATATTATCAGGAAATACTTGGATTGCCCCCATTATTAATGCTCATGAAATTGTCTATAAGGCAATTTTTCTGTCTTTAGCAATCATTGGTTTAAAAAGGAATTAAGTTTTTATAAAAGCACTTTTTTTCTATTATTAGCCCAATAAATAAAATAATAATAATTGTTGAATAATATTTTTAATCGGGCAAAACAAACTTTAAATTTCGTGGCTTTATACGTGCCGATATTAAATAATTAATAAGAGAAGAATCATGAGCAGAGTATGTGACATAACCGGTAAAAAACCCATGTTTGGGAATAATGTGAGCCACGCGAATAACAAAAGTCGTCGTAGGTTTAATATTAATTTACAGAAAAAGAAATTTTGGCTTCCTGATGAGAAGCGATTTGTGACTTTACGTTTATCGACTCGCGGAATGCGAATTATTGATAAAAAAGGAATTCGAAGAGTCGTAAATGATTTGAGAGCGAAAGGGATAAAAGTCTAAATCGTTAATCTTTCTTAATTAAGTCTTTAGTTTTAAAAGCCTACCTTTATTGGTGGGCTTTTTTTTTATAAAAGCGCTCCAACGGTAGTTGAAGCACTTTTATTGATCATTTATTTCAGTTTGATAACCAACCAGTTTCAATCATGCTGCCTTCTAATAAAGGCAGGTATTTGTAAATCCTGACCATATATAACTGGAGAGTCTTGGGTGTCGTCAAATGTAAGAATTGATTTTTTAGGTGGAATCACTTCTTCTTTTTCTTCAACGAATATATCCTTTTGTATATGGAGAGGTTTATTTTCTTGTTCTTGTAATTCACGAGTTGGTGGCGTAGAAAGAGTTTCCGTTTCTATGCTAGGCTCGTAGGTTTTTGTCTTAGACATTGGTTTTGGGATGTTAAATCCTGTCGCGATGACTGTCACACGAATCTCGTCTTTTAAACTAGGGTCTATGACTGCTCCAAATATAATATTTGCTGAAGGTCCTGCTTCTTCAAAAATGATACTTGTGGCTTCATTCGCTTCCATGAGAGTGAGGTCACTTCCCCCAGTAATATTCACCAATACGCCTTGGGCGCCTTTAATGGATGCATCATCCAACAATGGGCTGGAGATGGCTTGTTGCGCCGCAAGAGAAGCTCTTTCTTCCCCTGAAGCAACACCAGTTCCCATTATTGCTTCTCCCATATTCTTCATAATTGTTTCAACATCTGCAAAATCCAAATTAATCACACCTTGAACATTTATAAGATCAGAAATGCCTTTAGCAGCTTGATGCAGAATTATGTCAGCCATTTGAAATGCTTCAGTCAATGTAGTTGATTTATCTACGATGGACATTAGCTTTTGATTTGGAATAGCGATAACAGTATCACATGCTTTTTTCATTTCAGCCATTCCTTCTAAGGCACGGTTCATTCGTTTTGGGCCTTCAAAACTGAAGGGAAGTGTAACAATCCCAACGGTCAAAATTCCCAACTCTCTAGAAATTTGTGAAATGACGGGTGATGCACCTGTACCTGTACCACCGCCCATTCCGGCAGTGATAAAAACCATATCTGCTCCTTCTAGAAGAGCTGTAATGGCTTCTCTATCTGCTTCAATCGCTTCGCGACCTACATTAGAATTTGCTCCGGCTCCCAGGCCTTTAGTTAGGTTCTTTCCAACTTGGATTTTTTGTTCAGATGGATTGTTATCCAAGTCTTGGGCATCCGTATTAATAGCGATGAAATCAACACCTTGCATTCCAGATGTAATCATTCGTGTTACTGCGTTTCCGCCTGCGCCGCCAACTCCGACAACTTTTAGTTTTGCTTTTTGTTCAGATAAACTATCAAACTCAAATAGCATGATCTTACTCCTTATTTACTGGTTTGGTTAAAATAGGTCTTCGATGGTATGTCGAATTTTTTCAATTAGTCCGGATATCCCGCTAGATGTGGTTTCTTGATGCAAACGTACATGATCTGTTGCATACATTGGCCACAATAAAAGGCCCATGACTGTAGTATGACTGGGTCCATCTGCGATATCTTGGACTCCATCAATTTTAATTGGTTTTCCTTGACGTACTTTTACGCCAAGCGAACTTTCGGCTAAAGGAACAATGTTTCTCAATTTTGCACCTCCACCGGTCATAACAATTCCGTATGTGAGCGGATCTTTAATATCAGCTCTTGAAATTTCACGTATGACCATTTGAAATATTTCCTGCATTCGTGCTTCTACGTATCTTGAAACTTCCTGTTCTGGAATGGATCGTTTAATTTGCCCAGCTTCAGACGAAAGCTCAATCTCTAATTTTGGAGATGACATAGATACCTGGGCTGATGCATACTTTATTTTTATATTTTCAGCTTCTTCAATGCTAACTTGAAGCATGACTGCAATATCATTGGTTATACTAGACGACCCAATTGGGATGATTGCAGAATGGCGGATTGCACTTCCATGATATACTACAATATTAGTCGTAGATGATCCAATTTCAACAAGAGTTATACCCAATTCCATTTCATCTTCATGGAGTGTCGCTAAGGCAGATGCCAAAGGTTGAAAAACAAGGCCATCAACAGTAATGCCTAACTCTTCTACACAGCTTACCAAATTATTCATGGCTGTTGTAGCAGCAGTCACTAAATGAACTCTCCCTTCCAATCGTCGCCCTGTCATTCCGATTGGATTTTTTATTTCCTTTAAAGTGTCAACTAAATATTCCTGTGGAAGAGTATGTAGAATATCTCTATCTACTGGGAGAGAAATAGCTTGAGCCAAATCCAATACTTGATATACATCATTTTCATTTATTGCTCTTTCAGATAAACCGCCAGTGCCGCCATTTGCCCGATTTAAGGCAATTGCTGCTTGAGTATTCAGACAACGAATATGTTCGCCTGTAATTGATAAAATCGCTTTTTCTACTTTTGTATTTGACATCAATTCAGCATCAGCCATGGCTTTTTCTAATTGATCAATCAATTCATTCCGATTCGTAATACTTCCACGTCGAATTCCTAAAGACGGCACAGATGCAATCCCGAGTAGTTTAACACGCTTCGATTCTGAAATAATTTGACCAATAGCACAAGTGATTGTGCTGGCTCCAATATCGAAGCCAACCGTAATTTGACGATCATGACCGTTACCCATTGGACTCATAAACGGCGTCCTTTTGCTATGATTTGATTATCATATCTCATATCTAAATATGCAAAATCCGACATTTTTTTATTCCCCAACTCATTTTCAAATTGTTTTAATATTTTTATTCGTGACCATACATCAGATTCTCCAAGATAAATATGCGTAGGTTGATCAGATAAAATAAGTTCCATTTCATTATTGGATGTCATTTTCATCTCAGAAATATTATTATATAATGATTCATATTCATTTTGAATTTTAGATAGCCAGTTAATACAATCAATTACCTTAATGGAAAGCGCTTTTTTTCCAGTTGGATATAATTCTGGTTCAGGATTAAAATTGGTTAACACAGGTAAATTGAAATCTCCTAAATTATCAATACTTGGTAGAATAATTCCTTCAGCATCTAACATGACCATGGGATCAGTATTCAGAAGTGCAATCGGCACTCTTTCAATAATTTCAATTTGAATTATGCCGGGATATTGATGGCTAACTCTAGCTGCATTTACATACGGGTGACTTTCCATAAGATCACTAACATCATTCAAGCTAATGTCATTTGGATTATTTCCAATAATTTCTCCAAGAGTCGCTTTATAAATATGATTATTTAATATATTCGTTTCGCCAAATCGAACGTGAGTTATGGCAAGCGATTTTTGATGGTCTGACCACCAAAATGCAATCAAAATAAACCCAATAACGGCTGAAAAAGAAAGAATGGATATAATGAGTTTTATCCAGTTAATTTGTTTTTTCTTATGCTTCATAAGCTTCTAATTCCTTGGAGTCAAATCCAATAGTTTTCACTTCTAATTCTAGTTTAATTCCAAATTTTTCAAATACATTTTTTCGTGCCAATCGAATCAATGCAGTAATATCAGTAGATTTTGCATGTCCAAGATTCACGAAAAAATTCGCATGATGTTCAGAAATTTCCGCATCTCCAACACGAGTTCCTTTTAAACCCGCTTGATCGATTAAATAACCGGCAGCATTTTCCTTTGGGTTTTTAAAGACACTGCCTGCAGATCGAAATTTGAGAGGTTGATTTGTTTTTCGACTTTGACTAGCATTATCACGTTTAGTTTGAATAAAATCAGAAGATTCACTTATCAATTTGAACTGAGCTAATAACACAAATTCATCTTCGTGGATGCTTGAATATCTATAGGCAAAATCAATATCACCTTCGTAGTAGGTATTAATGTCTCCTACCATATTCATGATTTCTACAGATTTAAAGCATTTTGAAATTTCACTTCCAAATGCCCCAGCATTCATTACCAATGCGCCGCCAAGAGTTCCGGGAACCCCGATTAAGCTTTCAACCCCTGATAGATTTCGTTTCATACATTCTTTTACAAAACGACCAAGCATGACACCAGATTCTACACTAACCATTTCACCATCAAATTTTAATTGATTAAGCGCTTTTGCTGGCGTGAGAACCAGTCCATCAATTCCTGAGTCAGCCACTAAAAGGTTTGATCCAGATCCAACAAAATACGTTTTTATAGAGTGTTGATTAGCAAACTTCAATATTTTTGAAAGATCTAAACGATCTTTTGGTGTGATATAGGCATTTGCCGGTCCACCTATTCCGTAGGAGGTATGTCGTGACATAGGTTCATTTTCAAGCAATGTCCCTTGAACAATTTTTCGTAAATCAGACATATATTTCACACGCTTATCTCGTTAGATAAATGGGCTGTATAGGATTCGTTATATCGCCAAATACTTCCAGCACCTAAGGTTATCACTAAATCATTTGGTTTAACTATTTCATCTAAGTTTTTGTTTAAATCTTCAAGGTCTGGTACAAAGTAACAGTTTGAATTCATCTTTTTAACACATTCATCAAAAATAAGATGTGCGGTTACACCGGGAATCGCTTTTTCACGTGCGGGATATATTTCTGTGATGATAACAACATCAGCCAGTTGTAACGCTTGTGCAAATTCACGAAAAAATGTTTGGGTACGGGTAAATAAATGAGGTTGAAAAACCGCAATTACTCTACGACTCCATCCTGCTTTGGTTGCCTGGAGCGTTGCTTCAACTTCTGTAGGATGATGAGCATAATCATCCACAATCATTATATCATTGTAAATACCTTTAATATCAAATCGACGACGAACGCCTTGATAAGTTGCAATTCCTTCTTGGATTATTTTAAATGAAAGGCCCAATTCTAATCCTAACACGACAGCAGCCAGAGAATTCAGTACATTATGTTCCCCTGGAACTTGTAGTCGAATATCTCCTAGGTTTTCCTCCGCTCGAAAAACAGTATATGTGGATATGTTTTCATCAAATCGTAGGTTTTTCGCTCGGTAGGCCGCATCCCTTGACTGTCCATAGGTTGTCATGGGCCTTTCAATTTTTGGTAATATTTCTTGAACTGATGGTGAATCTAAACAAATTATGATTTCACCATAAAATGGAACGGATTGACAAAATTGTATAAATGCATTTTGCAAATCTTCTAAATCTTCATAGCAATCTGTATGCTCTAATTCTATATTGGTTATAATTCCGATAGTGGGTTTTAATGCTAAAAAACTTCGGTCGAATTCGTCTGCTTCAACTACAATAATGTCTCCGCTACCCAATTTAGAATTTGTATCTAAATTTTGAACCAATCCTCCAACCACAAGAGTCGGATCCATTTTTGCATGAGATAGAATTGCACCTACCATAGATGATGTGGTTGTTTTACCATGTGTTCCACCAACAGCAATACTTGTTTCCTTAACATTAATTAATTCACCCAACATTTCGGCTCGTCTTATTACAGGAATTCCCTGTTGACGCGCTTTCATGATTTCAGGGTTTTCTAAAGGAACGGCACTTGAATAAACTAATACATCTGTATCGATTAAATTAGATGGATCATGGCCGATATTAATTTTTATACCAAGATTTTTTAATCTAAGAACATTATCATTTTCATGCATGTCTGATCCAGACACTTGAAAGCCTAAATTCATTAATAGTTCAGCTATTCCGCTCATGCCAATGCCACCAATTCCCACAAAAAATACTTTATTTATTTTTCGAAAGGTCATACAGCAGCCTCAAAGATATAATCAACAATTTCTTGGGTTGCATGAGGTCGTCCCAAATTTTTTGATGCTTTACCCATTTTTTCTAGTTCGGGTTTATCATGAATCAAATTCATAATTGAATGAAAGAAATCTTGTGTGTTAAGTGTCTTTTCAAATAATATCCGTGCCGCACCGGCATTGACTAGTGATTGAGCATTCTTTGTTTGATGATCAGCAGCAGCGGAAGGAAAGGGGACAAGAATACTCGGCTTTCCACATACCGTTATTTCAGCTAAAGTTAAGGCACCACTGCGACTAATAATTAAATCAGCCATTGCGTAGGCATCGGCCATATTGTGGATAAAAGGTACAACTCGAATATTTTTAGAATCACGATGCTTGTATTTATTATAGTCTGAGTCACCTGTTTGCCATAGTACTTGTAACCCTGCTCCTGCAATATTATCGACTACTTTATTTAACATTTTATTCAAATATGCTGATCCTTGACTTCCACCAAATAGGAAAATAGTTTGATGGTCCTTTTTTAATTTAAATTCCTTTATTCCATTATCACGGTTACCATCAGCAATGCCTTGTCGAACAGGATTTCCCGTTAGAATTGTATTTTCTTCTAAAGCTTCATTTGCTTCATCAAATGCGATACAAATTGATTTAGCTCTCTCCGAAAACCAACGAGTTGTCATGCCAGGAATTGAGTTTTGCTCTTGTAATACTATAGGTAAAGGTGAATTATTTTTTGATGCAATGTAAAGTGGTAGAGCAGATGCATACCCGCCAGTTCCCACGACAACTTGTGGAAGAAATTCTTTCATAAGTGATTTTATCTTTAACATAGATTTAATGATACGTCCAGGAAGTAAAATATTCCTCCCTAAACTTTGAAGGCTCAAACCACGTTGTAACCCGCGAATAGGAAGCAAAGTATGCCACACGTCTTTAATTGGAAACACCCTAGCTTCTAATCCGAATTTTGACCCAACATAATGAATAATAGCATTAGGGTCACGTCGAAGAATTTCTTCACCTATTGCCAAAGCAGGAAATAAATGTCCACCTGTTCCACCTCCAGCAATTAGTATTTTACGATGAGCCATATAATGATGGACTCCACCCACGGTTTCCGCCCACAGACTTTCGAGCCTGTGATATATTTAATAAAATACCAATAAGGGCCATGTTTATTACCATACCTGAACCACCATAACTCACCATAGGCATCGGTAATCCTGTTACTGGAAATAAACCTGTTACGACAGCAGCATTTACAAAAGCATATAAAATTATATTAAAGGAAATTCCAACAGCTAGAAAAACACCAAATGGATCCGTACATTCTTTTGCAACTTTTAACCCTCGAAAGAAGATAAGAAGAAATAATGTTAAAATAGGAACACTACCAAGAATAAATCCTAATTCTTCTCCTATAATTGCAAAAATAAAATCTGTATGTGGTGTAGGTAATAAATGGTTTTTTTCAATACTATTTCCTAGGCCTACTCCAAAAATCCTTCCATTTCCAAGACTAATGAGAGATTGACTTGCTTGGTATCCAGCATCTGGGTTATCCCCAATTCCAAAAAAGGATAAAATACGTACTCGTCTATATTCCCGAGAAAGAAGGACAGGAATACCAATTAAGGCTGCACCTGCGCCCGCCATTGATAATTGTGAAAATTTAGCTCCACCGATAAAAAGTATTAGAACACCAATAACACCAATCATAAGAGCAGTACTGTAATCAGGTTGAATTACAATTAATCCCATAACGATACTAATCACACCTAATGCTGGTAATAATCCCAATTGAAAATCTTTCAATAATTCACGTTTCTTGTCAACGTAATAGGAGATAAAAATAATAATAGCCATTCGAGCAAAATCGGAGGTCTGAAGAGAAAAAGGGCCAATAGGAAGCCATCGAGCAGGTTTATACCATCCGGCTCCACTTATTAGATAAAAAGCTTTTGTTGCAATTAAGAGGACGATTGCGACAATTAATAAATAGGGTGCTATTTCTTTTAATTTTCGATAATCTAACATTATAAAGCCAAATAGAAAAAAGACACCTACCAACATCCGCTTAAGGTGCCCTTGAAGAAATAACATATCGGTTCGTCCATTAGAACTGGCGAAGGATTCATACCAACTTGCACTATAGAGCATCACTGTACCCACGATAGCTAAAATACCCAAATAAATCAGGAGTTGACGGTCATATCGTTGAATGATAATATCAATCATGCTGCTTTCATCTCCATGACCAAGGATTTGAAATGCTTTCCTCGTTCTTCATAATTTGAAAATTGGTCAAAACTAGCGCAGCCCGGAGATAACAATACGACATCCCCGGGAGCAGCCAGATGTTGGGCTGTCCGCACTGCGGAGTTAAGATCAATTACTTGTATCGATCTTACCGCATCCCCAATAGCAGTGCTGATATGCCCACCGGCTTCTCCATAAGAGACTATATCTCTTACATGACTTGACTTGATATGTGGAAGGAGTAGCCGAAAATCTGCACCTTTGTTTCGTCCGCCAAGAATTAAAACAATTGGTGCTTTAAAACTGTCAATCGCCACAATAACTGAATCTAGATTAGTGGCTTTAGAATCATTTACATAGTCTACTTTATTGATGGTTGTAACTTTTTCTAACCGATGTTCAACCCCGATAAAATTTTTCATTATGTATGTAATATGGGAATCGGATATTCCCATTAGATGAGATACTGTTGTTGCTGCCAGTATATTGGATAAATTATGTTTACCAGGAAGCGCAATCTCATTTACATTTATTAGAGTAGATTTATTTGGTCCTAAAACTTTATCAGAATCAATCTGGTACTTCATACCAGGCTTTACAATACTGAATGGCGCTAATTGAACCTTTTTACTTTTGAGCGTAGTTGAAAGAGCATTATCATCTTCATTATAAACAACCTTATCATTTTCACCCATATTCTGAATCATTTTTAATTTCATATTTACATATTCAACCATGCTTCCGTGACGATCTAAATGATCCGGAGATAAATTAGTAAAAACGGCAATAGTTGGACGAAAATGAATTGTAAACTCCATTTGGAAACTGGATATTTCTAAAATATAAACTGAATCTGAATTTGGTTTTTTTATTTCATTTAAAACTCTTTCTGAAAATGGAATTCCAATGTTTCCAGCCATGAAGGAATCAATATTCTTAGAACAACACATTTCAGATAAAATATGAACGGTTGTGGTTTTTCCATTGGATCCCGTTACAGCAATAATTGGTGAATCTGTATACCAACTAGCAAATTCAATCTCACCAACAATGGATATTCCAAGCATTATTGCTTTTTTTACAATTTCAGCATTTTTTGGGATACCTGGGGAAATTATCCATAAATCAGCATCATAAATTTTATCAGAATGCAACCCTGTTTCACTGGCGATATGATGTTTCATAAGTTTTAAACCATTATCGCTTATATTATAATCACTAGATGAATCACTTGCGAAAACGATAGCACCGAGATGGTTTGCCAATAGAGCTGCTGCCGTTCCACTTAAACCCAATCCGATTACGCTCACTCTTTTATCACGGATGTCGATTGATTCTCTTTTAGAAATATCAATCATCGAATTTTAAATGTTGTGAGTGAAAAAAGTGCAAAAAGTAATCCTATTATCCAAAATCGAACTACAATTTTAGTTTCAGGCCATCCCGCCAATTCAAAGTGGTGATGAATGGGAGCCATTTTAAAAAATCGTTTTCCTTCTCCTGTCGTTGATTTTGTCCATCGAAAATACAATACTTGAATGATGACAGATATGGCTTCCCAAACGAAAACCCCTCCAATTATAAACAAAAGTAATTCTTTTTTTAATAATACCGCTAATGTTCCCAATGCTGCACCTGTAGACAATGAACCAGTATCTCCCATAAAAACTTCAGCTGGAGAAGAATTAAACCAGAGATAGCCAATACAAGCTCCAGCCATGGCTGAAGAAAAAATAGTTAATTCTCCAGCGCCGGGTAAATAAATAATATTTAGATAATCAGAAAAATCCACTCGACCAGAAATATATGCAATGGCTGCAAATACACTAAAGCTAATGGCTAGTAATCCAGCAGCCAATCCGTCCAGTCCGTCCGTAAGGTTTACTGCATTTGATGTTCCGGTAATAACAAGGATTACCATCATTGGATAAAGCATACCTAAATCGATTTCAATATTTTTCAAAAAGGGTACAGTGGTTTTTGTGCTGAATTCAGCAAATTCAGGAGTCATCATAATCCAAATACTTACAATAGAACCTAATGCGATTTGTCCAGCCATCTTATAGCGGGCAATGAGTCCCTTTTCCATCTTCCTGATAACTTTTAAATAGTCATCTAAAAAGCCAATAATTCCCATCCAAATTGTGGAAATTATAATAATTTGAATTAATGGACTGTCCAGTTTTGCAAAAAGGAGAGTCGGGAGGAGTACAGCCATTAATATGATGACTCCTCCCATTGTTGGTGTCCCTCGTTTTTTCATGTGGGATTCAGGCCCTGTTGGGCGAATTTCTTCACCGATTTGGTTCTTTTGTAGTATGTGGATAACCCAGGGCCCCACGATGAAATTGATAATAAGTGCTAGAATTGCAGCTGATGCTGCACGAAATGTGATATACTCAAATAGATTAAGCAGGGAAAATGAATCTTTAAATGGCGTGAGAAAATAATGGAGCATTAATCTACAAAGACCCCTTGAATTATTTTTTCCATGGCCATACCACGAGATCCTTTAAATAATATTTTATCACCCGAATTAACATTATTTTTCAATGACTTAATTAATTCGGCGTGTGTTTCAAAATGTTTATGAAGCACATTGCCATTAAGGGCTGAGTCTGTATGAATAGTATTTTCACCCAAAGTGAAAACACCATCTAAACCAAGTTCAGAACATTTAATACCCACTTGTCGATGTTGCTCATGCGAGGTGGGACCTAATTCAAACATATCTCCAAATACAAAAAATCGTCGACCATTTCCCGCAAATGCTTTAAGATAATCTAAGGCCGCCAATGATGATATTAAGTTTGCATTATAAGTATCATCTATAACGGTGATATTATCAAATTGTTTTACGTTGCAGCGTCCAGATGGAGGTGTAAAAGATTGAATTTGCTCAATGATATTCTTCCAATCAACTCCAAGCGTGACAGCAATAGTAGAAATAGCAATACTGTTTTTAACAAATGAAAGATTTTGGCTTCTTGTTGGAATATCATGAGTATCAAGAATTAAGGTGAGCGATCCATCATCTTCAGGGTGAATATCAGCAGGGAAGTCGCAATCAGGTGTTAGACCAAAAGTGATTTTTTCTCCAGGGCAATCAAGATTTGCGACCTTACTGTCAGTCATATTCACAAATGATATCCCGTTTTTTAATGCTCTAAATAAAGCTCCTTTTTCATGCGCGATAGTTTCAATCGATCCAAAACCTTCTAGATGTGCTGGAGCAATATTGGTTATAATTCCATGACTCGGTTCTGCAATTTTACAAAGCGTTTCAATTTCACCAGGAATGCTAGCACCCATTTCTATAATTGAAACAGTGTTTTCATCATCCAATTGGAGAAGCGTTAAGGGGAGTCCTATTCTTGTATTGAAATTCCCTTGTGTAGCATGCACATTAAAATGGCTTTTTAATACATGTACTAATAAGTCTTTGGTGGACGTTTTTCCATTTGATCCTGTTATTCCAATAACGGGAATATTAAAAAGATTCCTCCATGCGTTGGCAATTTCTCCAATTTTTTCTAATGGTGACTCACACAGGATTTGTTGAAAATTTAATTTTTCATTTATTTGAGAGACTAATGCTGCAGATGCCCCGGAGCTTTCGATAGATTCCAGAAATGAATGCCCATCTACACGGTCGCCTTTTAATGCTATATACAAATCATTTTCTTTTACATCTCTGCTATCTGTGGTAATGCCTAAAACGGGTCTATATAGTTTTTGTCCAGTAATGGATTCAAAAATAGCAGAAAATCTTTCAGGTTGGTTTAATTCAATTCTCATTGATATTTCCTGATGATTTCTAAATCTGAATAAAATTCTTTATTTCCTAAAATATCTTGATATTCTTCTCGACCTTTTCCTAATACAGCAACGATATCATTTTGAGTCGCACGTTTTAATGCCTGCTTTAAACCTTCTTCACGGCTTGAATAAATTGAAAAAGTCTTTCCAGTAAATCCCGATACAATTTCATTTGATATTTGAGTAGGATCTTCGAATCTTGGATTGTCTGGTGTGATAAAACAATGGCTTGAAAATATTTCTGAAATTCGTGCCATTTCGGGTCTTTTAGTAGAATCACGATCTCCGCCAGCACCAAAAACCACAAATAGGTTAGAATTATCGTCTAACATCTCTTTTAAAGTCCCAAGAACTTTTTCATACGCATCTGGTGTATGGGCATAATCGATAATAGCGGTAGCACCCGAAGAAAGAGAGTAAGATTCCATTCTACCTGGAATAACCGAACAATGTGCGACTCCTTTTTCAATATCATTTTTTTCAACGCCAAGCGCATGAGCTATAGAGACTGCAGCAATAATATTTTCTGCATTGAATTCCCCCATGAGACTTGATTGTATTGTATATGAAAAATTTCCAGCAGAAATTTTCCCGGAAATACCGGAAATTGAAATAGTTAAATCATTATAATGAATCGACGTTTCATTGGAACGCGAAAATGTTAACGTTGGGGCATTAGTTTCTTCGGCCATTCTTAATCCATTTGAGTCTGACCCATTAACAATGGCAGTCGATTCAAGAGGAAGCATCCTAAATAATTTTGCTTTCGCTTGGTAATACGATTCTAATGTGGCATGATAATCCAAATGCTCGGGGGTTAGATTGGTGAAAACTGCCACATTGAAATCCACATCAGCAACTCTGTACTGATCTAATGCATGAGATGAAACTTCCATGACTATGTGTGAGAAATCCGCATCCCTCAATTCTGAAAATGTTTTTTGGAGTGATATTGCATCCGGTGTTGTTAGGGTAGCATTTTGTTCAAATCCATCCGCAATCATTCCTAAAGTACCCAATTGTGCTGTTTTGATTCCTGCTTGAGTTAATATAGAATAGATTATAGAAGCTGTGGTAGTCTTTCCATTCGTACCGGTTATTCCAATTACAGTTAAATCTTTGGTAGGATGTCCATAATATTCTGCCGATACAATAGATGTCGCTCGTCGTGGATTTGCAACTTTAATTTGGGGAACGGATAGTTCTCCTACATCGCGACCATTCGAAATAACTGCGTTGGCTCCGGAATCGATTGCATCTTGAATAAAATCATGTCCATCTAATTTTGTACCAGAAATGGCGATAAATAAATCTCCTTTTTTTACTTGAGATGAATTTAATTTTATCCCTGAAATTGAAATATCAGGGATTTCCTGAGAAGGTTGAAAGAGTGTGTGAGCGATGGTATGTAGAGACTTTGTCATTTTAATCCTACGATACAAATCTGCCCTTTGTTCAATATTGTTCCGGGTCTTGGACTCTGCCAAGCGACTTTCCCACTCCCTTGAATATTTATTTTTAATCCAGCAGTACGTAAGGTTGTCATGGCTTTACGCATACTGAAACCACGAACTTCCGGCATTTCAACTTTATTAGAATATCGAGCTACAGATAATAATCCCAATGGTAGGGTAGATGTTTGGGTTGCTATAGATTCTTCTTCACGAATAATAAAATCCATTTTGGTGGTATTATTAGCATATTCAATTCTTTCTTCTTTGCGTGCGGGTGGAATAATATCATCATCCATATTAATAATGCGTTTCATAACCCTTTTAAAAGCAACAGCGGCACCTTCAGATCCCCAGTGGTATGGGCGATTTGGTTCGTCTAGCATAATAAATGCGAGAAGTTGTGGCTCTTTGTAAGGAAAGAATCCTACAAAATTTGATATAAACTTATCGTTTGAATATTTTCCATCTTTCCATTTTTGTGCCGTGCCAGTTTTCCCTGCAACATCCCACCCGGAAATTTCCGCATTATGACCTGTACCATTAACGATTACACCGCGAAGCATTTCTCTAATATTCTCCATGGTTTTTTCATCTGCTATTTTTCGAATAATTGAAGTTTCTTCAGCATAAACTATATCTTGATTGTGATTTATAATTTGTCGTACGATAGAAGGTGTAATTAAATATCCGCCATTGGCAATTGCGCAATAGGCTACTGCCAATTGAATTGCGGACACACCAACTTCATAACCCATAGCTGTTTGACCATTTGAGACTGCACTCCATTTCTTAATAGGTTTTAATTTCCCGACAGTTTCTCCCGCAAGACTTATTCCAGATAATGAACCAAATCCGAATGATCGACTTGTTTGGTATAGAGTTTTCCTGCCGACACGTTCAATAACTTTAACCACACCAATATTGCTTGAATATTGAATAATTTGAGATAGTGTCAACATCCCATATTCTTCATGGTCCGTTACTTTAATATCGTGATATTCAAATTCACCGTTTTCACAATTAAATTCTTCAACTAAATCAATTTTATTATCAGAAAGGGCGGCAACAGCTGTAACAATTTTAAAAGTAGATCCGGGTTCAAACTGATCTGTAATTGAGCGAATACGGTGAGTTTCTTGTAGCGATTTAGAATATTTATTATTATCAAAGCCAGGAGTTGATGACATGGCAAGAATTTCACCCGTTTGCGGATTCATTATAATTCCTGTTGCGGAAACAGCGCCTGTTTCTTTTTGTCGGCGGGTCAATTCTTCTTCTAAAATGGATTGGTATTCTAAATCTAATGTTAATTGAATGTTGCAACCATCGATGGGAGATTGAAATGGCATTCCGCTTTTATGCTGAATTTTTCCACTCCACCCTTTAGTTTTATAAACCCAACCAGCTGTTCCAGTCAAATATGAATTAAAGTCTTTTTCTATACCCGAAATGCCCTTGTCATCAACGTTAGTGAAACCAAGTATCTGAGCAGCCATTTGATTGTGAGGGTAGTACCGACGATAATCTCTTTTAATATTGAGACCGTCAAAATTGCTTGTTTCTAATGTACCCAAAGTTTCTCGCTGAATATTTCTTTCTAAGTGTTCAAAATTTGAATTAGAGTTTAATTTATTAAGATATTTTTCTATCGGCTGCCCGGTTCTTTCGCTGATAGCAGTTGCAAGTCCAAGTTTGTCCGTTACCTTTGAAGGCTTGACTGACAGGGTATAATGAATAATGTTTCGAGTAAAAGGTCGATTCTCTCGATCGAAAATATTTCCTCTATTTGATGGTAGAATTTGTTTCTTTTGAGTTTGATTTACGACAGCAATTTGATAACGCTCACCATTCAATACTTGTACTTGAAAAAGTCGGATACAAAGTCCAGCCCATGACAGAATTATAAATCCGGCCAATACTGTAATCCTTGTTCTGTATTTCAAGTACGTTTTTGTCATAGTGCGTTGGTCAAAGGTAAATCGATAAATATTCTTAGAGTTTCAGGTTCTGTAAAAACCATATTTAATTTTTCACGAGCTTTTCTTGCAATGACATCTGGGCGGCTCAAAGACTCAATTTGACTTTGATATTCATTGATTTCATTTTGTAGTTCTTTTGCTGTTGAATTTTGTATTTCAATTGCTAAAAGGTTTTCATCAATTTCCGTATAAACCCAAAGGTATAGAATAATGCATGCAATAATGCCAAAGGTTGAAGCAAAAAAGATAAGACTTTGAATGATGTCTCGTTTTCGTTTCGAAAATCTTTTCCTTGCCATTATGCTATCCTTTCGGCTATGCGAAGTTTTGCGCTTCTGGAGCGACGATTAGTTGCCATTTCTTCATCTGTAGCTATCTTTGGTTTTTTGCTTAAGATTGAAAGCCGACCTTCTTTTGCGAGATCTTTAAATTTGTGTTTTACTCTGCGATCTTCTAAGGATTGAAAACTGATTATTGCAATTCGCCCACCAATACTTAAACTATCTATAAAAGTAGAAAGAAAATTATCAAGTTTATCTAATTCACCATTTACTTTTATTCGTATTGCTTGAAATACACGAGCAAAAGACCTGTCGCGATGTTTGGGTGGTGTGCTTTTTCGTATCGCTTCAATTAAATCAAATCCAGTTTTGAGTGGTCGCATTTTTTCAATATTTCGCGCAATAACTCTGGACCGTCTTTCATCACCATATTCATAAATAATATTTGCTAACTCATCAGTTGGTGTATAATTAATTATATCAGATGCTTTGAGTTCTTGAGAAGAATCAAACCGCATATCCAAATCGGCATCTATAGAATAAGAGAACCCTCTTTCGGGTGAATCTAATTGAAGAGATGAAAGTCCCAAATCTAGTAGAAATCCGTTCACGGTGTCAATTTCCAACCCATCAAGGATGGAACTAAAGTTGTGGTAAGAGTCGTTAAATAAGGAGATAGGGGTTGAGAAGCCAGAGAGACGTTTATTGCAATATGAAAGTGCATCTTCATCCCGATCAGTTCCGATTAAATGTCCTTTGGATGACAGATGTTCGAGAATAAGAGCTGCGTGTCCGCCTAACCCAACGGTTCCATCGAAATAAATTCCGTTGGTAGAAATATTTAGAGATGACAGAATTTCCATCGGCATGACTGGTACATGAATCATAGCCCCCGATGGTCGTTCCAATGTCATTATAGAATGATTTTTTCAGCCAGGTCATCATATGCTTCAATATCGATTTCCATATTTTGTTGATCAATGAGTTTTAGTGTAGCTGGATCCCAAATTGCAATTTTATTTACCATACCGATAATGAGTGCATCTTTAGTTAATCCAGCGTACTCTATTAAGGATGGAGTTAATGTAATTCGTCCTTGTTTATCATATTGGGTAGGGAAAGCATACCGTACAGTGTTGCGTACGAATGTTCTATTAATTCTTGAGATTGAAGATAAGTTGCGCAAATTGGATTCAATTTCTTTCCAATGCGTCAACGGATATACCCATATACAAGAATCCATTCCTCGAGTAATGACGAAAGTGCTATCATTATCATCGGATAAAGATTGCCGATATTTGGCAGGGACATTTACACGTCCCTTGGAATCTAGGGAATATGCGTATTCGCCTATGAATGTATTGTTTGTCAAGGTCATGTTTTTAATTAAAGGGGAAGTTACCCACAACTACCCACAATCTTACCTATTAATGGTAAAAATGTCAATAAATATAAAGAATTATTATGGAATAAATATTCGTTTCCCGACGGAAATATTTCCGGTGGAGAAAAGTGGGTTATTTAAAGGTGAAATTATTGAATAGGATTATATCGCTGAATAACCATAGAAGGTGGAGATGGCTTTATGGTCAAGCGCAAGGGGTATTCATAATTGGAAAGGGTCTGAAGTTCCAATCCATTTATAAATATTGTAAGTCCCAAAGTATTAGGAAATAACATTTCGGATGATTTTATAAAAGGAGAAAGGTCTTGTTCCCAATTTGCTTGGAGAACATTATTTTTGATCGCCAATGTATCATTCTTAAATGAAAAAGCAGTTTGATTAAGTGTGCGAATTTTCAAGAAAAACGGAGGTGAAACAGAGAGTTGCTCTTCTTTTGTTTGATTTAGAATGAAATTTGCAGAAATATCATATTCGGTAATAGGTTGAATTTTATATTGAAGTTCAAGCCCTGTTTTTGAATTAGTTATTGTACTTTCTTCTTTAAAGATTTTTTGAAATACAAAAATAGCAAAAATAAATATGATGAGTAAAACACCACCTTTAATAATATCTTCTCGTACTTTATGATTGAAGCCAGAAAGTATGCTTGGCTTGTCATTTTGAATAATGTCATCATCTTTTGTTTCTAGTATTGATTTACTCAATTTTGGAATTTCTACACCATTTCCCAAAAATAAATCCAATTGTTCCAGTGCTCGCTTAGAATCTCCCCCAATTTCTTCTGCATAGGCTCGGAGAAATAAACGTAAGTATGGCGTTTCGATTAAATCGAATTCTCCCGTTTCAATAGCCTGAAGGTATCTAATATGGATTTTAGTGCGATTGCTAATCTCTTCAACAGAGATTTCACGTGATTCGCGTAATTCTTTTAATTCTTTATAAAAATGTGCCATAAGGGTAAAAAATAGTCCGTGATATTACAGGGAAGTTTTACATTAGAAAAAGTTTAATCATCCAAATTTGGAGGTTTTCTTAAATTCTTTTTTGAACTCTGTTTTTTTTTGCTTGAAAGACGGGTTTCATGAGCTCGTTTTGGACGATTTGTTTTACGTCGAATTTTCGGGCGATTTGCAGATTCTGTAAACAAATCAATCAAGCGATTGAGTGCGTCATTTTTATTTCTAGATTGAGATCGATACGATTGTGCTTTAATTGTAATCATCCCATCTTTGGATAATAATGAACCAGAATTTATTTTTAATTGTAATAAAAACCAATTTGGATATTGATAGATATTTGTATCATATTTTAATACAATTGCTGTAGAAACTTTATTTACATGTTGACCACCCGGACCAGAAGATCTCACAGCTTGGTACTGAATTTTATCTTCATTAATCAGGATGTGATTCAAGAGAGTTATCATCAATCAATTTTAGAGTTTAGCAGGGCATTATAGCGTTGATAAAATGCGGAAAGAGGAAGTCCCATAACATTAAAATAGCACCCTTCGATTTTATGAATATGGACAGAAAACCAATCTTGAATACCATAACTTCCGGCTTTGTCAAATGGGCTATAATTGTCGATATAATAGCGAATATGGTCATCAGATAAAGTATTAAATGAAACAAATGTTTTTTCATTAAACGTGAAATCTATTTCAGAGTTAATGGAAATTAATGAAACACCTGTAATGACTTCATGTGTTTTACCAGACATGGATTGTAACATTGAAAAGCTATCATGTTCATCTTTGGGCTTTCCTAAGATTTTCCCATCTAATACAACAATTGTATCTGCGCCCAACACTAATGAATTTTCATTAGTGTTGGCAACAGATTTAGCCTTTTCTCTTGCCCAATGTTCTGTAAAAGCTTCCGGTGATAATGCGAGTGAAAAATCCTCATAAACCGAACTTGGAATGACGGAAAATTTTAATCCAATTTGTTTTAATAATTGATCACGGCGAGGCGATCCAGAAGCGAGTATAAGTGATGTAAAATTCATGAATGTGTGTTACCTGTATTTTGCGCAGCGACCAATATATGTTTCAGTTGTTTTATCGCCCATGGCTTTTAGTCGATATAAATAAACTCCATTAGCGATTTGTCCTCCGTACGAATCTAAACCATCCCAATCTATGGTGTGATACCCAGGGGACATAAAAAACTTTTCCATTGAAATAATTCTTCTACCGCCTAACGTGTAAATATCTAGTTGAATATCTGCTGAATTGGTTATTTCAAACGTAAACTGAGTGGACGTAGAAAAGGGGTTTGGATAATTGTAAGTATTAAAAATACGTAAATCTTGATTTTCAGTTCTAAGAAGTTTTATTTCTTTTTCAGACGGGTTATTGGCATTATCCCAAGCTTTAATTTTTATTTGAACAAGTCTCCCAGTGGATGTTTGGTATTCAATGGTTCCGGTTTGGATGCTATTTTGATCATAATAAAAATCATTTGTTATGAATTCTGATAGCTTAGTTAAACTATCTGTAACTTGAATTTCGTGACCAATTTCATTTGTTAAATTAATTCCCAATGGATCAGAAAATCGGATTATTAAATTTTCATTTTCAGGGAAATGATCTCCATATTCTAGTATACGCCCTGATATTGTTTCAAAGGAAATGGTAGGTCCAAATATATCACTTGTGCCTTGACCTCCTATAAGTTGAATATCTTGAAGCACGCCTACGGCATCTATTTCATCATTATGAATATAAATCATGAGTTTAGCCGGATCTGTTGAATATGAAATATCTTGAGGAATTCTAATATCTCCTGTAAAATTTTCATTATCTACGCTGAATTGTCCACGGAATAAGGTGGCGCCGGGTAAAGTATAGGATAAAGAATATGTGTCGGAATAAATTTGATATTCTCGTGTAATGGGTCTGTCAGCATCTATGAGAGTTACAAATCCATTTCCAGAATGAGTTACTAGGTTTTGAGAACCATTAAAAATTCCTGTTTCTAAAGTTTTTAGTGTATCAGGAGAAATCCCAGAAAGGGAAATGTTCTCTTTGGGCATGGGTAATTGCATGGCAGGATCACCAAACAGATGGAAAAATTGTCCTTCTGAAGAACCATCTTTGATCGATTGAAGTAATATTCCAACCGGTGTATCACTTACACGATTATTTTCAAAAATTGCTTCAAAAAGATCTTTGGTATATCTCTCATTTCCACTGACAGTAATTGGGCGAGTTGTGGAAATGACCATAGAAGCTGCATTCATTGGAGCTCGTATTAATTCTTCAGCGAAAGATTCAGTGAATGGATCATCGAAATGACCAAATGAACAAGTTCCAACTATCCATAGTGGCATTTTCATCCCAGTATTCATTTGATTTATATCACCTCGTCCTAAGTTTAATAAATTTTCTTGAGCTAATTGATAAGGTGAACCATGACCAATGTATGAAATGATTGCTGTTCCCGAATTTATATAATCAAATAAGGCTTGCGTTGCAGCAGGTTTAATAACACCATAGGCAGATGCATCACTTTCTTCGGGGAATTCCATCATATATAATTTATTGGTGTAAATAGAAGATGAAACTATTTCTGCTAATTCTTCTGTATTTAAGGTATGGGATTTACCTGTAGCTATTGATCCGTTGAGAGGTTCGGGGCGAGCCGCATCGTCTGCAATAAGGGTGACTTGCTGACGCCAAGGCCCAAGGTCTGGATTGGATTCTAATTCCATCACTTTTTCAACAAAAGTAGCAACTTCATTCACATTTTTAGCAGGAAATCTTCCAAGGGCTACTTCAGGAATATTTCCATAAACGGCAGCTAATAAATCATCTGTTGCGTAGGTTCGGGATGATTGAACTTGAACAGTGGGAATTATTATGGAAGATTGCCCTGTAATATTTCGATAGTCATATCCGCCATCTCCAACGATTAATAAATATTTTGGTTGAGGTGATAACCAGAATTCCTGAGTCCATTGCACAAAACTTCGAATGGCCATGGGATCTTTATTTCCAGCAGAGAATTCATTATAGATTGTTTCTATTCCAGCAAAAATTGCAGGAGATCTCAAGGTGCCTAAATCATTCAATTCATTTTGAAATTCATTAGGCCCTATCATGATATAATCTACTTGAATGCCTAAGTTTCGTAAGTGGGTAAACTCTTGAGAATCTTTTAATTCTAAATCAACAATAATTGGAAGCGTATTTGTGTCAAATAAAGTAAACCTACTTAGAGAATCTCCAGATAATGATATGTTTACAAAACCTGCGTCTGAGATTACCAACAAGGTTGGATTTGCAAGATCTGATATATCCCATAAATATTCAGATTCAGATTGATTACCTGAAAGTGTGAATCGTACATCTTGCCCTACCACTGGCGATGTGAAATCATAGTTATCTGCGAATGTAAGTGCTCTACCATAATCAATTTCAAAATAATCTAAATATGGAGATGAGTTACCATTGCTCGAAGAATTTTTAATGTAAAATACATTGGATCCATTATTTAAAGATATGTCTGGCGAATTGTCAGAAATATTTCGTGTCCCTGTTCCTGACCAACTTGCTGATGACCCAATTTGATCTCCATTCACGTTTCCATGATGTAGGGAAAGAATGTGACTTGCCAGTAATGACTCAGATAAGGAATGTCCACGAAATCGGGCAATTATATCGCTATCAACTCCTGCTTTTGGATTTTTAAGTTGAACTAAAAGTGCTTGAGACCCTCCTGATAGAATTGGGCTTCCAACCCATTCTGTACCAGACGCTTTTAGATTAATAAGATCCGTTTCGTGATGAACTGATGCAATTCCATAATCCAGTGTGAGTGTTACGGATTCTGGTTGGGAGACAGTTAAAACGCGTTTTCCTCTTTCATTGGAATCATTTGGGATGAACAACCAACAAGAATTTGAATTAAAATAAATATTTTGGTGCCATTTTAATTTGTCATCTTCTAAATCAAACCCAGATGCACCACGACCATAAAAAACAATTTTATCTGCAGAGTTGAAAACACCATCCATTTCACCTTCTACCCAAATACCAATTTCAACAAGATTCTCTGTCATTTCTTGGTTGGTTTCCATTGTTCTGGATCTTCCAAATTCTGAGCTCATAAAAATGGAGAATGACCGGGGGTCCACTGAAGATAAATCGGGAATTATTGTTGATAATGATGAATAAGGAATGGATATCATTCCATCTATATTTAAATAGAATTGGACCCACCGTCCATCGGGGATGGTTTTTGATTTAGAAGCTGAACGGCTCTTTCTTTTTATCCAATGCTGTGCATCATCCCAGTTTACGATTCTGTTTTTTAATAATGCCGATTCAGTTTTGTTGGGCTGACGAAATGGACCTATCTGATTATCAAATTCTAGTGTTAATAGAATCGTTTTAAAATATTCTGTTGAATTATATAAGGAAGAAATACGAATTGTACCAGTCTGTAGATTTTGTAGCTCTTGGCGGTTAATCCATTCAAAATCCGGAATTAATTCCTGCTGGGATGTAAAAGGGAGCGTTAATTTATTTAAATATTGAATATTTGTAATGGGTAATTGTAGGGTAGGAAACCCGACAATAAAGGATGTTGGTCGAAGATCTGCTTCAGTTTTGACATCTATATCTATTTGAATAATTAAATGCTTTTGATCGCTTTCGATTATCTTTTTAGTTACAGATGCAAAAAGAGTACCTGTCAAAAGTAAAATGTATATATGTCGGAAAACCATAGTAATAAAATTACGTAATGAGACCATCATCTGCATTGTAAAGTATGGGGTATCTCCAGTAAATTTAAGTCTTAATTTATATCAATAAATTATGAATATGTTCCTAAAAAACTTTAGCCACAATGGAGATAATTAACTTATGTTTGATTTGGAAATGATTCAGGGTGTATATACCCGAATGGCGAAAAATATCATTGCAGCGCGTAAAATATTAAATCGCCCAATGACACTTACAGAAAAAGTATTG